>JAZDKH010000249.1:0-4784 GCA_043803325.1 Methanobacteriota archaeon
ATGTCACACTGGATATCGATCGTGTTTCTACCGAAAACTTGATGGAACCATTATCGGAGAACGTATATTTGACCCCGCGGAAGTCTATACGAAGAATAAATAGCGAGAAGTATTACTAGTGAATATTCAGAGATCCTGATATCTGGTTTCGTCATCAATATTAAACCAAGTGGATATAAGGTACCGTGGTAGAAGCGGTAATGTAATCAGGTTATGAGGCTGATGTTGTGATAGTAGAGAAACTCAACGAGATCATAACCCATAGAGTTCTGATGATACCGCCTCTGTTCATTGATGGAGATGATTAGGCCGCCGAAGGATTTCACTATTACTTATTATTGTTGGTGAAGGACATTATCCAGGAAACCAATCCGGTTATCGGATCTCTCTTCGCATTCTTCTGATACCAGAGTGTCAGGGGCTCGGTATATTTTGCAATGTCTTCACTTCCCATAATCCCGACATTACCCATGAAGATTATTGGATAATGAAAATCTGTCCGATTAAACTGTTTTTTATAATCTTCATATAAGGCAAAGCTCTCGGTATTATTGTAGAGATCATGGTGTTCTATACCTATATCAGAATGGTTCGTGGTAAATTCGTTCAGATATTGAATTGATGCCTGGCAGGATCCACAATGAGTATTGTAAAAAAACTGAATTGGAAACGGAGTCGATGATACATTACTCGCATTATTCATTGAATCAATGAGCTGAACTCCAGGTATTTCTGTTTCATCTAAAGAGAAGATAGTTGATGAGCAGGGTTGGATTGTGAGCATGACGAGCATGAACAGGCCACATATGAAAAACCGTAGAGATATTGAGGGGACTCTTTGAAATGATTTATTCTTCATCATATTTTCTCATATTTTAATGTTTTTTATATAGATAAAACGACTGACACACACACTCATTCGTCTTTTCAAGAGGGTAAAATGGTATTTGCCGGGAATCATAAATTCAAGCGAATGATATGGTGGCATTAACTTAGGGGACAATAGATTTCCGGGATCTCGGGAACTTATTTCACATATCAGGCTAGCAATGGAGATCCCCTTTTCAATAATACCACAATTTATGAGACTAATATCGTCATCAAGGGTTTGGAGAATGTAAGGCATAATGGGTTATATTCTATTCCCTGAGGCAATAGCCACCATCTGCGCTATCAATCTTGACCACGACCTGGGTGATCACCATGGTAAGTATCCTGCATATTTTTAGTTTTCTTGACGACATCTCAAATAATTCACCCACCCACATATAACAGATAGATTTATGGAATATGTATTCGCCTCCCGGATGGAGAAGACCCCCCGATCCTTCATCAGAGAGATCCTCAAAGTCACTCAAAGCCCGGATATCATTTCATTTGCTGGAGGTCTCCCGAATCCAAGTCTTTTCCCAGTAGATGAACTTGCCGAGTCTGCACAAACCGTCATCGCAGAAGAAGGCAGATCTGCACTCCAGTATGCAACCACAGAAGGGCACCCTCCACTTCGTGATTGGATTGCAAAACGATACAAAACCCGTCTTGGGGTTGATGTTTCACCTGATGAAATTCTTATCACCAATGGATCTCAACAGTGCCTTGATCTCATCGGTAAAATATTCATCAATCCAGGGAGTTCAGTCGCGATCGAACGCCCTGGATACCTCGGTGCGATACAAGCCTTTTCAATGTATCAGCCTGAGTTCTCCTGTGTGCCATTAACTGCGGATGGACCTGATATTCATGCATTAAGTCAGGTTCTCAAAACAGATAACCCATCTTTCTTCTATGGAGTCCCGAATTCGCAGAATCCTTCAGGGGTAACCTGGTCAGATGCAAATCGAAAGAAGGTCGGAGCCCGGATGCAGGAGTCAGAGACCATTCTCATCGAAGATGATGCATATGGTGAACTGAGGTTCAGAGGTGAAGTAATGTCATCAATGCGTTCATTACTACCAGATTTGACGGTAATGACTGGTTCATTCTCTAAGATTATTGCACCTGGAATGCGAATGGGCTGGGTATGTGCTCCTGAAGAGATTATTGAGCAAGCCGTCACCGCAAAGCAAGGGACCGATCTTCACTCCAATGTCCTCAGTCAGCAGATAATTACCCGGTTCCTGGCTAATTATTCCATCGACGAGCATATATCACGGATCACCTCTGCATATGCATCTCAATGTGACTGCATGCTAGCGGCAATCAAGGATGAATTCCCACAGGAAATCACCTATACCAGACCAGATGGAGGAATGTTTATATGGGTCACCCTGCCAGACGGGTACTCATCCACTGCACTTTTTGAGCGAGCTTTAAAGGAGAATGTGGCCATTCTCCCGGGAACGCCATTTTATACCGACGGAGGAGGAGAAACAACCATGCGTCTGAATTTCTCGAATTCAACACCGGATCGGATTGAAGAAGGGATCTCCCGGTTGGGCAGAGTGCTCAGGCAGTACCTGAATGAATCCCCTTCATCTTATGCGTCATGAATCTGGTCCGGCCGGACACAATTCAAACAGGAACTGGTAAACCGGAGCGGTACCCGGTTTCCCCGTTCGATTTTTATTCTGACCTGATCTGTTGTTTTTCAAATCAGATCATCCATATGGTTATCCATCTTGAAGGCCAGATGAATTATGAACTGCTTTCAAGGGCAGTATTTGATGCAACCCAGGCAGAACCGATCACCTGGTGTCATCTTGTCCTGAAGCAGGATACACTCTGGTGGGAGATGAATCCTGACCTGGAAGAGAAAGATCTGGTGATATCTCTCCCTGTTCCTGATCCTCGTGAAATTCTTCACGAGGCTCTTTCCTATCCTATTGATCCATATCTTGGTCCGATGATACAGGTCGTGTTGATACAGAGTTCAGAGAGTGAAAAGGGAGATATACTGGTCATCAATGCTCATCATGCTGTGATGGATGGGAGGGGGCTGAAAGATATTGCCGCTCTGATAATGGCCAGATATAACAACCTCCGAAACGGAGATCACACTAAACTCCTTCCTACTCCTCTCAGTCAAAGACAGTTTCCTAAAGTATCCACCCTGATATCCGGAAATGATAACAACCTATCTAATGAATCACTTGAAGCTTGGCTTTCAAAAGCATCAGTCCCGATCAGATCATCTCGTGCAGAAAAAAGTCAGTATTCTCTCCTTACCCTCACCGCCGAACGGATGAAAATCATCCAGTCCACGAGGAAGGAATGGGTGATGACCATAAACGATCTCTTAATTTCTGTAATAGCCAGGGTATGTTCATCGGTTATTTCTGAAGCAACTTATCAGGTAATTCCGTTATTCACCACCATTGACCTTCGCCGGTATTTGCCAGATATCCCTGTCAGATCGGTGATGAATTGTTCCACGGCATTCGAAGTCCGTGTGCCAGTCAAAAAGGATGACTCACTGAAAGAAACAGGAATCCTGGTTCATCATCTGATGAATGAGATCAAAGCAGGAACCCCTGGATTGGATGGAGTCAGAGAAGCTGAGCGGCTCTATGAGGAAGGGCACGTTGCAGCAACGGCAGAATTACAAACCGCATGGGATGAAATCCTGAGAACCGGGACCAAAACTACGCTCTTCTCAAACACCGGTATTATTTGTCGGGAGAGTATCGATCCCGGTGTCCCGCTAGTCACGTATGCATACATCCTTCCAACCCATTCACTCCCCCCCGGGTTTTTCTTTGCACTCTCGACGTTTGGTGATCAAATGATGATTTCAGCCACATATTACACCCCGGCGTATGATCCAACCTTGGTTCAAAGAATTTTCCTCCTCATTGATCAGATTATTCCGGGATATGAAATATCTCCGGGTACATATCAGATTCTGTAATCATTAATAGGCGTAATATAATGAGGTTGTGGGTCCTATACCCCCGGATAATGCTACGTTTACTATAGATTGGGAAATATTTTCACCAGGATGTCATGGGTTGACATGACCTCCGCAAAAACACCAGACAAGGCAGCAAGAAATGAGGCCTGAACTTGAGCAGCAGGTATTGTCTCTTCTGACCATATCAGATCCCGGGTTGTGCAGGCATCTGCTGCAAGAGAACACCGATATCCAAGATCAAACGCGGCACGAACAGTTGTATCAATACACATGTGTGTCATCATTCCACAAATAATCAGGTGATCTATTCCATACCTGATTAGAATATCCTGGAGATTTGTTGCCCGAAAACTATTTGGGAAATTTTTTTGCACGACTTCTTCTTCTGATTCCGGAGAAACTATCTGATGAATTTCAGATCCCGGTGTTCCCGGGATGAAGAACGATGCAGTAGGCGTAGTTGCCAGATGCTGGATATGGATGATTGGAATAGTTCTTTCACGTGCTGCTTCAAGTAGTAACCGGGCATGTGCACCTGTTTCATCTGCATGAAACAGTTCCATCCTCCCGCCAGGGAAGTAATCATTCTGAATATCGATCAGAATAAGTCCGGTAGTCATAAAGAATGTTCATCTTTTCGAATAAGTATATGTCGTCTGATCTAAAAACCAAAATGCTCATAGAACCTGATTGAGTCTTCGTTCCCTTCGCAGACCCCTATCTGGTATTCTATCACGTTATTCTCTTCAAGCCAGGCACAAGCCCGTTTCATGAAAGTGGTCCCGATACCATGGGAGCGAAATGCAGGTTGCACATAGATAGATTCTATCTCCCCATACTCACCAGGGGCGGAGGTACTCACACAAAATCCGATATATTCTTTAGATTCAGGTGAGCGTGCAAGATGAACAAGCAAATTACGATATTTATTCGA
>JAZDKH010000250.1:0-3534 GCA_043803325.1 Methanobacteriota archaeon
GGCATATTGACCGTTTCATGTTCTTAAGATCCTGAAACTTTGAACCAAGATATATGTAAAAAGTGAGAAGGGTGGAATAGGTATTTATGCATATACTGATATTCACAAGTAACCATATCAGGGGAGGTGAAGATCCATGCCATCATTTGACCTCAATGAGATTATGAAGTTAAAAAAAATTGCAATGAAGAGGTGTGAAGAACGGATACTGGAATCTGCTTCACAAAACCCAGATGGAAGAACAAATATTGAAGAGAATCCTGAATGTTACGGGATTTCGCAGATATTAAAGAAACGACATGGATTGTGATCCGGAGGATTTGATGAGTTCTGAACAATCTTTACTTGAACAGATATCTGAGAAAGAACAAGAGCTGAAGAGAGAGAATGATCTCATATGCAAAGAATCTGAAGATATCGTATTAAATGCACGAAAACAGGCATCTCGGATCCTTGAGATAGCCGAACAAGAAGGGAAGATGGATGCTGATATCGTGTATGAGCAGCATATGCAGGCCCTTACCCAGGATATAATATCAATCCGGGAAGAGGGCAATCGGGAGGCTGAAAAAGTCCGATCACAGGGAGAAAAAAACCTCTTTCGAGCCGTTTCAAAGATTATTTCCGCGGTAACCGGGTAGTTTTATGATTCAGAAGATGAAGAATGTCCTTGTTGTTGGTCCAAAGCATGACTATCGGAAGATAGTTGATGTGTTATACCAGACCGGAGCTCTTCATCTTGAAGATGTAACTACCAGTTATCCCTGGGTTACATTCACCCGGCACGAGGATGTACGGTATTCTGAAGAATTCTCATCCCTTCTCTTGAAAATAGGCGGCATTTTACAGGTACTCCCTTCAATTCCTTCTGATAGTATCTATGTAGACCGTTTTATTCATGAAATGGGGCAGAAAGGTACCGGAGAACTTCTCGCCCTGGGGAATACTGTCTGCAACTCGCTTGATTCGAGTATTCGTATCCTCGAGAGTCGGAAGGGTGAACTCGAACTCAATATTACTGCCCTATCCCGGTATGAGAAGGTGTTCAGGAAGATCTTTCCTCTTGAGTCCCAACTTCCGAGACTTGATGGATTTGAGGTCACAGTTATGATTATCCTGAAGGAGTATGAGGAGGTTCTGGATGTCATCAAACCGTTCTTTGCAAATATTACCAAAAACCAGTATGAAATAATAACTGCAGATCTTGATGAAAAAAATCTCGCGGTTATTACGGTTTTCAGCAAAAAGTATTCTGAACGGATCCATGATTTTTTGTACTCAAAAAATGTCAATGAGGTTCGCATCCCTGTTGAATATTCTAACATGCCTCTTGATCAGGCATTAATATTCCTTGAAAAGGATAAACAGTCAGCCCTCATTGAAGTTACGAAGATCCAGGAGAATCTCTCTTCACTATCAGAGCAGTGGTTTATTGAACTTTCTGTTCTCCAAATTGCGCTTCAGGATCGTCAGGCAGAGGTTCTGGCATATTCTAAATTCGGTGAGACTGATTATACTCTGGTTATCAAAGGATGGGTACCGAAAAAACATTTCAAACGGGTAAAAAAGTCTCTTTCTGATGCATTTTCTGGGAGAGTCGTCCTGACAGAACTCCCGGTATCACCTGAAATGCTCGACCAGGCCCCAATCCTGTATGATAATCCTTTCTGGGTCAGACCGTTTGAATTTTTTATGCAACTGGTTGGACTCCCCGGGTATCGTGAGATAGATCCTAGTCCGATTATTGCTATCTCATTTCCCATATTCTTTGGTCTGATTGTTGGTGATGTCGGATATGGAATTATTATCCTCCTATTTGCCATCCTGATGAAATATAAGTTTCACGAACTCCTCTGGATGCGCCAGATGATGGATATCCTCATCATATCATCTATTCCGACGATCATCTTTGGGTACCTTTTTGGGGAGTTCTTTGGAGACTTTGGCGAGATGATGGGATGGATTCATCCGATTCACCTCTTTGGAATAACCTGGAATCGGATAGAGGCAATCATCCCCCTTCTGGTACTGGCAATAGGTATCGGGGCAGTTCACATATTTCTTGGATTATTTATCGGTGCCTATAATGCTGCAATCAGAAGGAAACGGAAGCACTTCTGTGAAAAGTGCGGGATGTTTGGAGTACTTGTTGCTATCATTCTGCTTATTGGATCCCTTGCTGAACTGTTTCCGATGGTCCTGGTTCAACCTGCCATAGTTGTTCTCATCCTCTCTCTCATTGTCTTGATATATGGAGGGGGGGTTTTGGGAGCTATTGAGATAATGGGTACTCTCGGCAATATTATGTCTTACGCCAGGCTTATGGCTATTGGGATGGCATCGGTTATCCTGGCGATTGTTGCCAACCGGCTTGGTGGAGAGATTGGAATCCTTGCAGTAGGGGTGGTTGTTGCCCTTCTTCTGCATATTATGAACATAGGTCTTGCGATGTTCAGTCCTTCAATTCATTCTATGAGGCTGCATATCGTCGAGTTTTTCTCAAAATTTTATGAAGGTGGGGGAGAGGCATATTGTCCTTTTGGAAGATTAAAAGAAGAGTGATGGAATGATATGAAATGCAGGAAAATCAGATGTTAGGAAGAATAGAAACAACTAAATATTGAGAAAGTAAAGGTCGAATTAGTATTATGACGGGCTGGGAAGTTCCTATTGGTGCTGCAATTGCGTTCGCTGGAGGAGCAATTGCAACAGGTCTCGCACAATCGAAAATTGGAGCAGCAGGAGCCGGAACGATAGCAGAACGTCCGGAATCTGCAGGTATCATCATTGTTCTCGAAGCAATTCCTGAGACGCTGGTTATCCTGGGGTTTGTCGTTGCTGCAATGATCATAATTATGGTTAAATAAGCAGGACAGGCACATTGGAAAGGTCGGTGCCGGAGGAGTGTATGGAGCGCATTGGGTTAAAACACCTTGAGATGTCTAAAAACCCAATATGAACCGGTACTAAGGAACGATGACATGACATATGAAGAACTGGTACGTTCAGTAGAAGCCTCTGCGGCAGAAAAAAATCGAGATATTCTAGAGTGTGCGAATCGGGAAGCTGAAGAGATTATCAGGGAAGCTGAGGAGAAAGCGTCAGGTATTAAGGGTGGATATCTGAAGGAGAGCCTTCGCCGTGCCACCGTTGAAAAAAACCGCCAGATATATCTTACCAGTGAGGAGATCAAAGCCTCCCAATCGATCATTAGGAACGATCTCTTTTCCCAGGCTTTTCTCATCGCCCAGGAAAATCTGAAAGATATCAGAGATTCTCCTGGATATTCAGAATTATTTAAGAGATTGCTTGAGGAAGCGATACGTGAAGTTGGCGATGGGGAACATGTCCTTCACATTACAGCCAGGGATCAGAGCATATTCGATACCATCGGCACCGACTATCAGATCTCGGATGTTTTCGTTGATCTGGAAAGTGTCGGGGGTCTTTATCTCACCAGCAGTGATGGAAAAGTCACGGTTTATAACACCATTGAATCACGGCTTGAAAGGACGAAAGAAGTTTTCAAACTAG
>JAZDKH010000251.1:0-2656 GCA_043803325.1 Methanobacteriota archaeon
GGATATAATCCTAAATTAGTCCTGCCTGCTCTGCCTATTATCTCATTACCCTCTGACGATATTATTATCTCTTCCCAAGGGAAAGAAATGAATGAGGTTAACAAGTATGGGATTTCTTGATGGTATTGGCGGTGCTCTCGGTGGAATGATCTCCTCTCCGGAAGGCAAAGAACAGATTATAAAATTCCTGTCATCTCCGGAAGGAATGGCAATGCTTCAGCAGTTTATTTCAACTCCTGACGGAAAAAAACTTGCAGGACAGCTTCTGATGCCGATTCTTGGAAATCTCGGGGTTCCTGAAGCAGTCAAGCAATCGATACAGCAGTATATTCAATAATTCCTCGCGGATCTACGGTACATTAACTCATAGTCATCCAGAAAAAATGTCGAAATGACGAAATAGATCTTTCATTTTCCATTCATTGGAGTTCTTCGAAACTTTCCAGATGGCACCAGAATCTCAAACCGTGCACCCTTTCCTGGCACTCCGTTCTCCTTAATCGTAATACCGGTAAGTGAGAAAATTTCCCTGATAAGGAACATCCCGAGCCCGGTGTTCTTCCCGAACCCTCGCTCAAATATCGTTTCCTTTTCTTCCTCGGCTATGCCAATTCCATTGTCTTCCCACACCACGGTCAGAACATTCTTTAATTCATTGGCCGATATCCGAATCTCGGATACCCGTTAGCCATGTCGGACAGAATTATCAAAAAAGTATACAACCTTATTAAGTTTTTAACGTAATATTTAAAAGAGTCTTAAAATTAATGCTCAGGAATTTTCTGGATGATTTTTTTTGGAGGAACAAATAGTGCTTCACATTTTATGTCTTGACGATGAGCAGTTCATTCTGGATCTGGTAACCACATACCTGGAAAACAATTCAGAATATATCGTCGATACGACAACATCTCCAGAAGAGGCATTATCTCTTCTTTCTCAAATTCCATATGACGGTATCGTTTCAGATTACCTGATGCCCAATATGGATGGAATAGAATTTCTCAAACGTGTTCGTAAAAACCATCCAAAAATACCCTTTGTTTTTTTAAGTGGACATGTAAGCCAGGAAGTGGTCATCAATGCAATCAATAATGGGGCAGATTTTTTCCTTGAAAAAGATCTTGAACCAATCGCTCGTCTCCTTGATCTGTCTCAAATCTTAAAACAAGGAGCGGCACGATACCGGGCTGAACAACAGGTACAACAAAGTGAAGAGTCATTCAGATCTATCTTTGATAACCAGCAGCCAATGATTATTGTTGATGCAGACACTCATGCGATATATAATATCAATACCGAAGCAGCCACTCTTATCGGTCTTCCGAAAGAGGAAATTATTGGAAGACTGTGCCATAATTTTATTTGCCAGGCAGAATCTGGAAAGTGCCCTATTAGCGATCTGAACCAGGATGTAGATCATTCAGAACGGATTTTACTGAGTAAGAATCAGGGAGAGATTCCCGTTATAAAAACAGTGAAACCAGTAAAAATCGGGGGGAAAAATTTTCTCATCGAGAGCTTTATTGACATTTCAGAACGGAAACGGAATCTCGAAAAGATTCAATTAACCAATACCATCCTTACCACGCTCAAAGAGAGCTCTACTGGCGGGGTACTGGTCCTGAGAAATAATGGTGAACTTGTCACCAGTAATCAGCGGTTTGCTTCAATTCTTGAAATTGATGATGAGTTTATCAATTCAAGTACTGGAGATGAGATGCATCAGGTAATCTCATATAAACTGGAAAATTCTTCAGAATATCTGGAATTTGTATCAAGGATGTCTTTGAATCCCAACGAGGATGGGCGATTAGAACTACTCATGAAGAATGGGAAGACAATAACTGCGCATTCAGCCCCGATGATAAGTCAGGATAATACGTTCTATGGACGGGCCTGGTTCCTCCGGGATATTACAATTCAAAAGAAAAACCAGGAATCAATACTGGAACTCAGTAATGAAAACCAGATAATTCTTGATAATGTCCCGGCAATGATCTGGTATAAAGATACAAAAAATAATTTTGTCCGGGTTAATAGATACGGAGCGGACATTTTCGGAATTCCGGTTGAAGAGATTGAAGGAAAAACAATGTCTGATCTGTTCCCCGATCTTGCAGAACAGTATTATCTGGATGATCTCAAGGTAATCAATTCAAAACAACCAAAATTAGGAATCATCGAGCAGATGACGTTTGTTTCAGGAAAGCAAATTTGGATTAAGACTGACAAAATCCCTCTTTTCGATAAAAATGGTCAAGTATCCGGTTTGCTGGTATTTGCTGTTGATATTACCGAACGGATAATTATTGAAGAAACTTTGAAAAAATCTCATGATGAACTGGAGATGCGGGTACAGGAGCGGACCGCGGCCCTCCAGGATAGTGAGGAAAAACTTCAATTAAAACTGAATTCACTCTTGTCCCCGGAGAGCGATATTAGTGAACTGGAACTTATTAATATCCTTGATATCCCGGTAATTCAATCTATGATGGAAGATTTCAGTCGTCTGACCGGAATGGTTACGGCGATCGTTGATCTGAACGGAAATGTGATTGAAGCTTCTGGCTGGCAGGATATATGCTCTAAATTTCACCGCGTCAATGAGATATCAGCAAAGCTCTGTACTGAAAGTGATCTGTTTTTATCAAAA
>JAZDKH010000252.1:0-11589 GCA_043803325.1 Methanobacteriota archaeon
AATGGAGAACAACTAACTGATCATTATAATAATGACGCATCGTTCGTGGATCGATTCGGATATTCACTGTTAGTTCTGGTTTTACAATCTGTGTCATTATTACACCTTGACAAACTCCTTCTCAATCTCTTTCATCGCATCCTCAACCAGTTTCAGAGTTTCAGGAGTATCTGGTTCTGCTCCGGCCTTCTGCAAGGATATCTTCGATATCACGGCCAGTCTCATCTGACCCTTAAAACCACCGATAGATTTTGCTCTTTCAAAATATGCAATGATCTTTTCACCCATTCATACCACTCAAACCCTTCCTGATATCAGATTATTCCATTATAGGGTGAATGATCATCAGCCACTTTCTGTATTTATATGTTTTGATGTAAAGCAAGAAAAAAAACAATGGGTGAGATCATTCCCGTATATTCAGTACCCATCAATAATGAGTATTTCGCAAAAAAGCTGAACTCTCAAATCGTAATTATCCGCAACCAGAAAGTACTCTAAAATTAAATAAGAATTAACTTTTTCAAAATTCTGTATTCAGTTGTTTTTCCCTACCCTTTTAGGAAGGTATTTCAAAATATTTTCAATTGAATTGGACAAAATCGAACAAATGAACGAAAGCTAACGCTATGAAATTGGGTGGATCATAATTTATCGACAGTCGCCGTATGGCCCTATTTTATGGTTATATCACTACCGTTTAGGATATGAAATTGATTTAACGTAGAATTTAAGATTGTATTCCACATTCGGTCTATAAATGCATCGAATCTAAACCATTCACTAATTATTACAAATGGGCCTCTTTGTTTTCTTCGGAAATTCTCCAATAATGTCACGACCCAGATATTTTTAAGTAAAAATGAAACAATGGCAAAAAAATATCTAACTGCTGGCTTTCGGGTTGAAGTTTTAGGACGAACAATATTTCTCATTCGATATGAAGATTCTATTGAAAATCGAGATTTATAGGCGTTTCGAATCTTCAATAAACTCCACTCAATTCCATAATACACAAAACCATAATTTTTATCTACCATTTTTCCAGTTTTCTTTGAGCGTTTTCGTCCCGTAAATCTCATTATATCAAGGTCAATTTCGTTTTCAGAGTTTTCACACAAAGGATACGTGAATTGTCGAATATCATATGAATCTAATAGGTTTTTTAATTTTTCACCGTGAGCTTTCACTGGCATAATATGGGGAATATTCTCATTTTTAAGATATTGAAATACTTCAGCAGACCAAAATCCTCGATCTAATAATAAAACGGAAATTAGATATCCTTTTGACCTAATTATGTCAATAAACCGCTTAATGTACGAAACTTTTGTTTCACTTTTTCGAACAGGAAAAACAGCAAGGGTCACTCTTCTATTACGAATTGTGATATAAAGCGTAATATAAGAATAAAAATAGTTTGTCGACTTTTTTTGCTTTCCTCCGACGATAAAATCTTCATTTTCAGGAATTTTTTCTCCATAATATGGATCAGTTACTTCATCCACGGCAAAAATGTATTTTTTCCCTTTTTTTAGAATTTGGTGAGAATATTCAGAGAATAATGCTGGGTTATTTTTTATGAGTGTATCAAAATCGATTGTATCAATACAGTTTCGATATGTAGTGCCGGATGGAAAATTGATTCCAGGAGTTTTACAAATTTCAGTTGGGGAGTAATGTTTCAAACACATCCCCACCGTTGTGGTGATAATTTCATCGGAGATAAATGTCCCAAAAGTTGTTATGGGGATGTGCGTTTTAACGGCTTGAATTGTAGATTCCAAGGCAATTTTTTCTTTGCCCCTAAAGGGGCAAGTGTTCGATTTCTTTTGGTACTTATAACCCATGAAACGCTGCGGCAGATTTTTCATAGTATATATACTTTCTTCAAAATGTCAACTATTTTTAAAAAAGCAAAAAAATGACCCTATTTCTAGATTCAAAGACAAAATTTTTGATTATGCGCAGAAATGTATTTCTTTTAGAAAAAAGAGTCAGATTTTGTTACAAAAAATGGGTCTCATCTCTGACGATTGATAGGTACTGATACTGATAAATGGTTTCACCAGGAGTTGGGTTTCGTGAAAGTTGAGATGACCAGTCCTGATATCCGGTCTTTGTCAGACTGATGCTATGAGAAGGATTCGCGGTGCTCATCACCTTTACGTTTGTCGGAGTAATTCCCTCATATGAACCATCAAAATACACCGTGGCACCCTGGGGATTTGAATCGATTGAGACCCAGCCAGAGTCACCACCAATCTGTGTTGGTTCAACCGTGAAGGTCGGCTCGATAGCAACAAGATTTGCATACTGATAAATGGTCTCCCCAGGAGTCGGGTTTCGTGAGAGTTGGGTTGACCAGTCCTGGTACCCACTCTTTGTTACCCTGATTCTTGCTAAGGAACTCACGGAAGTCATCACTCTTACGTTGATAGGAGTAATTCCCTCATATGAATCATCAAAATACACGGTGGCACCCTGGGGATTTGAATCAATTGAGACCCAACCCGAGTCACCGTTAATCTGTGTTGGCTCCACAGTGAATGTCGGATAATAAGTAGGATAATAATTGGAATCACTCGTTGAAACAGCCAGACAGATGCCCCCAATACCAATCAACAGGATAAGAGCGATGAGAAAAACAAACCTTTTGTACATGTCATTCACCCACATTAGTAATAGGGGAATAATTGGGATCTGGGATGAATCTTTCGGAATAGAACACCCAAATCACGCCGTGAATACCCATATATACCTACATCCCACTAAGTATTCATGAATAAAATGCCGTGTGAACTCGTTGTATGGGAATCTCTCCCTGCAATCAGGGCTGCAATAGCTTCTGAGATGGTAGATTCCGGACTATCACAGAAAGTTGTCGCAGATATCCTTGGCATGGCACCATCAGCAGTCTCCCAATATCTCTCTGGTAAGAGGGGATACCGGATTGAATTCAGCAAAGAGGTCAGGGAATCCATCATATCTCTCTCTACTGATCTGCGCGAGGGGAGGATAGTGGATCCCGGCCCAAAGATATGCTCAATATGCACACAGATCCGGGGAATACCCAGTTGTGAAGCCTGTGATGAACGTGAAGTTCTGAACTAAGACAAGGGCATCTGCACATTGATCAGGGTTCCCTCCATACCAAAGTTACCAGAGAGATCTCACCAGCGTGATCAGGCACTACTGCCGATGAAAGAATCACCTTCTTCTTCCTCCCACCTTTCGCCCTGATAGTCATTCGGAGATCACACACCATCACACCCCTGACAGCATCAATGATAACATCCTGGCCACCATTCAGTTCAGGAGGAATAATTATCTGAGCTGTCCCACCCAGAAGTTCTTCTGCCGGATATCCGGTAATATGTTCAGCCCCCCGGTTCCAGGAGAGGATTGTTCCTCCGGCTGTTACCGTAAGCACCCCTTCTGACATCGTATCAAGGAGAACAGAGAGTAGTACAGAGGAGGAACCTCCTTCCTGAAGACCAGTAACATCGCGGGTAATTCCCAAAATGGTTTTGATAGATCCGGAGTCATCGGGCACCGGATATAATCGGGTATCCAGCCAACATGGACTATCACGTTCCATCACTTGAAATACCAATCTTCGGGGACCCTGTGACTCAATAACAGACTCAACAGCATCACAGATTGCCTGAGTTGCATATTTGTCATACAACTCAAGCATGGAAGACCCTTCAGGTTCTTCAGAACCACTCCCATCAGCAGACGCAAACTGACGATTTCCATATCTGATGGTGAGGTCTGGTGAGAAGAGGCAGACTCGTTCCCAGGACTCATGTGCAAGGGTCGTAAAAAGGAATTTAAACATCCTTCTCTCCTCCTCAGCCTCTTTCCACTCAGATATGTCCTCAAAGATGAAGGTATATCCACTAACTCCATCGTACATCACCATATCTGCAACGGTCATCCATAGATGCCTGACATTTCCATCAATACACACCTCTATCTCTGCACTGAACGCTACATCACGAGAAGGATCAGTAATATGTGCTCGCATATCATCTGTTAGTCCCTGGATACTCAGGAGATCAAGGAGGTTTCTCCCGGTAAGATCATCCTCATCTGAACTCAGCAGATCTAATGCAGTTAGATTAACATGCACAATACGGTACCGATCATCAGTCTGGATCACTGCATCTTTGAGATAACTGAGTACCCGGGTGGCCGGAACACGAGGAGAGAGAAAATATGACTTTGCCTTTCCCATGGCCCTGACATCCACTACGCCAGATACATGCATGAGTTCCAGATATTTTCCAACGGTATTTCGGGACATATTAAGAGCGAGAGCAAGCTCAGAGACACTCATTCCCCGATGTTTCTCCCTTAGAAGCTTCTCGATGCTCGAGATATAATATTCATAATTGTCCATTGGCAGGAGAAGAATCAAAACTGATTCATATAAATAGATACCCCTACATCACCAACTCTTTTACCCAGGAGAACACTCTTTTTCAGAGAAGTGATGAAAGAGAGAAGAAGTAACCGCCTGATTCATGAACGGAGTCCATATCTCCTGCAACATGCACACAATCCGGTTGAATGGTACCCATGGGGTGAAGAGGCACATTCCCTGGCAAAAGAGAGAGAGATGCCTATTTTCCTCTCAATCGGATATGCCGCATGCCACTGGTGTCATGTGATGGAAGAAGAGTGTTTCGTGAACCAGGAGGTTGCGACCCTTCTGAACAGGAATTTCATCTCTATAAAAGTCGACCGTGAAGAACGTCCTGATATCGACCGGATCTATATGACCGCATGTCAGCTCATGACCGGCTCCGGGGGCTGGCCACTCAGTCTCTTCCTCACTCCGGATCTGAAACCATTCTATGCTGCCACATTCATCCCTCGTAAATCCAGAGGAGAGATGCCAGGGATGCTTGAACTTATCCCGTACCTTTCAGAGGTCTGGAGAACACGCAGGACAGAAATAGATCTGGCAGGTGAGAATGTATTAGAAGCTATGAGGGGATCAGAAATATCATCATCCCCTGTGTCTGATTCAGGGTACTTGATTCCGGATGAGACATTCACCAAGGCATACCAGACCCTGGCCCGGATGTTCGATTCTACGAACGGGGGATTTGGCAGAGCACCGAAATTTCCATCAATACCTCAGCTCTCATTTCTTCTCCAGTACTCGATGACCTTTCATAATGAGCAGGCCAGCCAGATGGTACAGAAGACCCTGTCATCCATGGCACAGGGAGGAATCAGGGATCAGATTGGATATGGGTTTCACCGATATGCTACCGATAATGCCTGGAAGATCCCCCATTTTGAAAAGATGCTCTATGATCAGGCAATGAATGCGATGATATACCTGAATGGTTGGAATCTAACCGGGGAACCAGACCTGCAGGAAGCAGGTGTTGACTGCCTGAAGTATATCTGTAACACTCTCCGGCGACCAAATGGGGGATTCGCCTCTGCTGAAGATGCTGATAGTCCGGGGGGGGAAGGAGCATTCTACCTCTGGAGATCTGAAGAACTGCGGAAAAATCTGAGTCCTGAAGAGTACATTCTTGCAGAAGAGATATGGGGGATAAGGGAGCAGGGAAACATCCCTATAGATTCAGGATTCCCTCCCGGGAGTAACATCATCATGATGTCTCCTGCATGGAAAACTAAAATAAATTCCCAGGAAGATCAACAGAGAGAGGTTGCGGCTCAAATAAAAAAGATCAGACAGAAACTCCTCGTTATCAGAGAAAAACGCCCCCAGCCATCTATGGATGACAAAGTTCTGACAGACTGGAACGGGCTGGCAATAGAGGCGCTGGCAACCGCAGCAATGATCAGTGATGAGAACTGGATGCTCCCCTGCGCTGAACAGTCAGCATCTTTCCTCCTTGGAACACTGATGACCCAGGATAACAGACTCCTCCACCGATGGAGGAGCGGGGATGCAGGAATTGAAGGAACCGCACAGGACTACATCTTTTTCGCATCTGGATTAGTACGCCTTTTCCAGGCGAACGGAAACCCGGACTATCTGAAGAATGCTGTTCATCTCGCCACATCTGCGATACAGTTGTTCGGTGACAACAAGAGAGGGGGGCTTTATGCTACCCAAAAGGATGATGCCACTGTCCCGGTCAGACTCAGGGATGATTATGACGGACCATACCCCTCTATAAACGGACATGCATATCAGTTGTTTCAAATATTAGGGATAATAACCGGAAAATCTGAGTTCACCTATCAGGCCAACTCCCTCATTTCCGGGATGGGAGAGATATCCAGAAAGACGCCACTCGGAGTCCTCAGCCTCCTCACCGCAGCATGCAGAGAGCGGAGCGTGATTCGTGCGGTTATCACTGGAGAACCCTCGGACAGAAAGAGACAGGAACTCTGGCGAGAACTAACCAGAGAATATAATCCAGGCCTTGTGATAATACCGATACGCCAGATATACAGAGACCATCTGATGGATCTGATACCCGGGGTTGAGTCATATCTGCATGGGGGGATCTCTTCAGTGTACATTTGTGCAGGGAGTACCTGCAGACCTCCGATTAATGAACCTGACGAACTCTCACAGGTTCTTCAAAATATTATACATTCTTGAGTGCGACAAGACTGCGCACACCATTGAGTCTCCAGACGAGGGATCGTTCTTCCCGGCAGATAGATTCAGGGGGATCTTCCGGTGAATGTCCAAGGGCTGAGAGGATATTCATTGACAGGTGTTGGTCGCGAATCAGATCAACAAATTTGCCCCTGATGATCTTCTTCTCTATCGAATCAGTCACCTCTTCCAGATAACCCTGAAGGGTGACAAACATGAAACAGGAGAGATCTGCAGCATACTGCTCAATTTCTACGGAAACATAGGGAGATTTCCGGAAGTACTCAAGTTTACGCCCGTATTTCGTTGAGAGAAAATAAAGATGCTTTCCATCATATACATACATAAATGGCGCAATATAGGGATATTTCTCGCCTTGAAATGCAATCCGAGCCATGAAGCGATTATGAATCAGGGCATCATACTCTTCCTTCTCCATCCGGGGAATCTTGACGATCTCCATGGTATAGAACAATGATGCACCCTCATGGATATAAATCATACCAAGTGAATCTGGTTATAAGAAGTATGAAATCGCTTCTGAAAATGAACTGAAACCGCGATCTGCCATGTATTTATTATATGACACATTACTTCTATGCCTGAGTCTTATTACATATGCACGTCAGAACAAATAGATCAACCAAAAAAATGGTAAATCTCATGAACCGGCGAATACCCACGATTATTCTTATCCTTATATTATATTCCTTCTTTTCCTGCGCTCTTGTTCCTGGAATAGCTGATAGTATCCAGGATGCAGCAATATGGGCTAATAAAGGGAAGGTTCTTGCAGAAGCAAAAGACTATTCCGGTGCAATTGCTGCATTTGATCAGGCACTCCAACTTGACGCATATTACGCAGAGGGATGGAAACTCAGAGGGGATACCCTCATGTCCCTGGGAAGATATGCCGAAGCATCTGACTCATATGAGCGGGCAATCGCGATAGATAAGACCAACGCCGAATTTGTCGGGAAGGAAGGGCGCGCCCAATATATGCTTGGAAAATATCTGGATGCCCTGAACACCTATGACCGGGCAATTGCCCTCAATCCAAATATCTTTCAAAATCTTGATGGAAAGGGGGATGTACTTGCAGCTCTGAACCGGTTTTCAGAGGCGGATACCGCATATGATGCTGCATTAAAGATTACCCCTGACAGTAATGCAACATGGAATAAAAAGGGGATGGCATTAGCCCGTATATTTAGAAATGATGAGGCTGCTGATGCATTCAATAAATCAATCACCATCTATCCGGACTCCGCAGAGGTCTGGAACAACATGGGGAGTGTCCTTTTTAATCTGGGAAGAACACAGGATGCACTCAAAGCATTTGAGAAGGCAATCGCGTTAGATGAAAGTTATATCCCACAGAAGTATGAAGATACCATCAGCCGCCTTCAGCAGGACAGAGAGATCCGGGCGAGCACGCTGGCAGGGAATGAGACGTCAATCCTCCCTGTACCGGCGGGACTGAAAGTACCGCCACCCATATTCCTCATTAATTACCTGATGATCGGGATAGGGCTTCTTGGAATCCTGATACTCGGAGTTGTACGATTTCTGCATACTCATAAACAGAAGCATCCATAGAATTGAAGATATCCTCCCATTGAGAAAATTTAAAAAAGGGAGTCGTATCAGATTGCCAAATCAAGGAGGGAGCGAATCACCTGAGCTCGATCTGGTTTGATTTCACTCTTCTTTTCGGGTAAAACGGGTTTATTCACCTGATAAAAAATGCCGAGTGGAATTTTAGTATCCCTATTGTAGTCCCACTGCTGGGCAGTCCTGCAGGCAAACTCAAAGAGCCCGACATTTGACTCATTTGTCTCATATACCCGCTCATCATACCAGGTAGTCATATTAAAGAATGTGGCGCAGATCTGCAGGACATCCACGTGAGAAAATCCCGGATGTAACACCGCTTCTTTCAGAATCCGTTTCAATTGCGGTAGACGGCGGGTGTAGGCCCGTGCTACGAAGGTTGCCCCGGATCCAAGAAGAAGTTCTATAACATTTAGGGGATATTCATGGAGTCCGTTCGGGGTTGATTTACCCTGATATCCATATGGAGACGTTGGGGTGTACTGACCAGTTGTGAGACCATACACCCGGTTGTTATGACAGATCACCGTAATATCGATGTTTCGTTTGGCGGCATGGATGAGATGATCAATCCCTTCTGCGTACAGATCTCCATCCCCGGCAAAACAGATCACCTTCAGATCAGGATTCCCCATCTTAATCCCCTCCGCTACCGGGATGGTCCTGCCATGAAGTGAGTAGAAACTGTTTACCTGAAAATAGTCCGCAATTTTTGCATGACACCCGATCCCTGATACCAGGATGATCTGTTCCCGTGCAATCCCTTGCTCTTCTAACTCCAGAATAACCGATTTTATCGCATGTTGAATTGCGAAATTCCCACATCCAGGACACCAGGTATTCTGGGCTGACGTTACCAGCGTGTCATCACTACTCATAATATGCACCTCCTGACCCGGTCCAGGAGTTCTTCAACAGCATATGGCCTGCCATCATATCTCAATATGAACTCATCAGTATGATACCCTTCACGTGCCAGGATTTGGTTGAGTTGCCCTGACGAACTATCTTCCACAAGGATGACCTTCTCAACCCCTTCCATAGCCTTTTTAAACTCTCCCACCGGGAATGGAGACATTATCACTGGGGATATGATACGGAGTCCAAGTTCTTCAGCCACCTCGGAGCAGACACCCCGGGGAGAACCCCAACAAAGAATTGCGATCTTTGCGGTGGGGACACCCCTTACATAAACAGCACCTGGCTTATCGATATATGCGGTAAGGCTCTCTGTTTTGTGCAGACGTTTCTGAACCATTGTCATAACCATATCAGGATCTTCTATGCTGATACCTGCATAATCATGAGCATAGCTATTCACTTTTATCACCTCACCATGACTTGGCGGGGCTAAAAAGGGAGAAATCCCCTCTGGCGTATCAGCATACCGCATATATGGAGAAGATGAAGGAGGAAGGGCAGGGGCAGAGTTTACCGGTAGATCTGAACTAGCAGTATAGATCCCTTCAGATAAGGTTTTATCAGATAGGATGATTGCCGGAACCTGATACTTCCAAGCGATGTGAACTGCTTCAGCAGCCCATGAATACGCCTCATCAGGAGTCCCTGGCGCCACGATAAGCCTGGGGAATTCACCCTGCCCGGCATAACAGGCAAACAGGAGATCAGACTGGGCAGTATAAGTAGGAAGACCGGTTGAGGGGCCACCCCGCTGTGACAGGACAATAACTACCGGGAGTTCAGCCATTCCTGCGAGCGAGAGACCTTCGGTCATGAGACAGAATCCTCCACCAGAAGTCCCAACCGCGGCTTTTTTTCCGACATACGAAAAGCCGAGTGCCATGAGAATTACTGCAATCTCACTCTCCGGGTGGACAACATCTATCCCCGCCTCATCTGCTACCGAGGCAAGATAATGAAGAACGCCTGATGAAGGGGTCATTGGATACGCAACGTATGCGTCGATTCCACCGGCAAGGAGTCCGAGCCCAATCCACTCATTTCCAGAGAGCATAGGTCGGGTCTTCCCGCCATCTAGTGGCTGGACATCCATACACGTGCTTACTTTTGTATATGCCTCGCGGGCTACCAGGATGTTTGTATCAGTCTCCTTCAGGAGTTTTTTCCGAATAACCTTCTCGGCGCGGTCCCATGGTATACCACAACATCCACAGAAAGCTCCTATGATGGCAGTATTCCCCATAATAGGCCTGGCCTGGTAGAGAGCCAGAATCTCCTGGATCCCAAGGGGTTGCCCTTCTGTTTTCACCCGTGAATTGTCATAGATGATCGTTCCGTGAGCCGCCAGTCTTTGTTTATGAAGGTCTGCGGTCTTCTGATCCAGGGCCAGAATTAGATCGATTCCAGAACGGTGAGCCATCACCGGTTTCTCTGCCGCCGCCCGGATAATACAGAAATTATGACCACCCCTGATCAATGAAGGATAGTCGATGTATTGGTAAATATGATACCCGAGATCATTGAAGATCGATGCAATCAACTGCCCTGCCTGGGCAATCCCATCACCTGCTTTCCCCCCGATGAGAACAGAATATTCAGTCATTTTTCCCTTTCTCGTTGGGAGATCTCGATCCTCAATATTGTTAAACTTATTGACTGTTTGCAAAAAGACGAATCTTACGCAAACATTTTGTCAATCCACCTGGTAATACTGTCCCTGACATCACGAAGATGAGCAATACACTCGGCATCAGCAGGATCACAGTCACCATGATCAGGAAATGACTGGTGGAACACTATGCCGGCTCCGGGAACCATTGGACAGGCTGCGGATGCCCCGTCACAAACAGTGACCGCGATGTCTATCTCCTTCTCAAAAAAATCCAGAAGTGGTTTGGCTTTCTGTTCAGAGATGTCGATCCCAATCTCATTCATCAGCATCACTGCCCGGTGATCCAGAGTTGTGGGATCTGTTCCTGCACTGTACGCCTCATACATCCCCCCGTATTTCGATCTCATATACCCTTCCGCAATTTGTGATCGAAATGCATTATGAGTACAGACAAAGAGGATTGACTTTTTTTCCACAACCATACTGAGATCTCACCCTTCCTTCCAGATGAGTATTTCGCGAATCTGTTCAGGCAGATATCAGCCTTTATATGGGATCACAGAAGACTAATGGATATGCGAGTCCTTACAATCTCCGGAAGTCCGCTCAAAAATGGAAACACCAGCCGGTTGGTCGGTTCGATAGTCAAAGAATTAACAGATAGTGGAGTTGCTGACCTCAAAGTACGGGAGATCTCTCTTGCCGGTAGCAATATCCGCCCATGTAAATCATGCAGGAAATGTATGAAAGAAGGGCACTGTGTCCTCAAATCTGATGACTTTTCAGGAATTGCAAAAAAGATGATACGGAGTGATCTGATCATCATGGGTTCACC
>JAZDKH010000253.1:0-4798 GCA_043803325.1 Methanobacteriota archaeon
CATCCTCATAGAATCCGATGATACTCTCCGGAACACTAGAGGACATCTTTCCCCCGGTAAGCCCGGGCATAAATCGATGAAACGTTGCAGACGGGGTAATAAACCCATATCCCCCGTGGGATCGCTCGATCGCTCTGACCGTTCGGGATACGATTTCATGGGAAACACCAGTGATGTCTATATGTCCTTCATATTGCTTCGATCCTTTGAATGCTTTATGAACGGCCTTCATCGCCTCTTCAGGAGCTTCTTTGGATCTGACGCTGATATGGGAACTTCGATCCTCGATAGTGAACATCCTCAGTTTGTGTGCAACTCCTCTCGTGAGTCTGATATGAGGATCCTGATCCAAACCAACAGGAACGATGGTAGGGGCAGGTTCGTCATCTACCTGAGGGTACAGGATATCAGATACCTGGGTAAGAACACTCAGTGCATGACCGATGTCGGTATCAGGAGTAAACCCATAGATCGCACTCATCTCTGAGAAATTTACCCTGCTTGAGGCTTCAAACGCCAGATCCTGCACTACCCGGTTTGTACTCTGTTGGTACGTCTCACCTTCAAACCCGAGTGCATACAGACAGGAGAGATACTCAGCACCATATGTCCGACATTGATCCCAGGACAGATTTCTGACCGCATGGGCCTCACGGTCTGCAATACAGACATATCCCCTGCCACCCTGCTGAACATGCCAGACAACCTCTTTCATGACCATCAGATGGCCGAGGTGTGGATGGCCTGATGGCATAAAACCAGTCAGAACATGAAACGGGTCATGATTTCGTATCGCGTTAGCGATTTTATTATAGTCACGATGCCCAAAGACAATTCCCCTCCTCATAAAGTCAGGGAGTTCAGGGAGCAGGCTCGTTGCTGTCTCGATCCGCTCAATACCAAACTCATCATGGAGACGTTCAATATCTACCGACAGATCAGAAGCCCAGGGGTTTATCGCAGATTCCATAGTTATACCGGTATTCAGAGCTTGATTCTCGCAAACTCGATATACGCAATGCCCTCAGCATGTATGCACCCAAAGAGCATCTTCTTTTTGACACTATGAGCCATCCGGACTGACCGGGAGATACTGTTCATCGGGAGATTCGTTTGTGACGCAATGGCCTGCACGAGCATCTCTGAATGATCTTTCCTACCCAGATACACCCTGAAATGGTGACCGAATTTGTACCCGGTCTTTGGAATATAGTTTAGGGAACGAAGATTCTGATATACGGTTAGTTTCTGGTCCATCTCAGCATCAGACTCCTGCACGATAGTCCGGTATTCTGCTGCCGGGACCGACCTTCCTTCATGCTGGACAGTCACCAGACCAGATTCCATCAGATAGACGGATTCAATTGTTGAAAGAACAATCCGTAACTCATCAAACCGTTTTCCAAAAAAGGCCAGATCATAGTCTGAATCTGGCAATGCCGGGATAATGACAGAAGGACTCGAAAGTAGACCACCTATCGGCTTTGGATTGGCTGTTGTATCGATTGCTGCCGGTTTTTGAATCTTCACTTCATAATAGGTGAGTTCGAACTCGTCATCGACCACGGCCAGGACATGCAATTTCCGCATATTGGTAGTTGCCTGCACTTCATGTCTGACGTCGGCAAAATCGATGATATCCCGCTCTGACAAGACCCGCACCATATAGAGGGATTCGCCTTTTCCTGGCTTTTCTCCCCGGCGAAATACCCGAAAGTCCTGAGGCCCCGTTTGTACCACATATCCCCGTTCCCGAAGATCGCGGTATACCATAAACGACCTGACAAAGTGAGGATCGCTAGAGAAATGGACGAGGAGTGAATCAAACTCAAAGTCCGGGATTTCTATTTTGCCCCGATATACCAGGTACAACGCCTCAACAGGTGAGAGTCGAACCCCTTCTTTAAGCAATCTGCCAAACCCACTCTGTTCATATAGCACTGAACCATCCAACGTGAGCATCACCTGGCCTTTTTCAATCCTCGCCTTCACGGCTTAGTATTTTGGTGTTATAGCGGCATAAACCCGGCACCCTCTATCAGAATATTTCTATTAGGGAGCAACCAATAAATCACATGATGATATATACAAGAGACAGAAAATTGAACTTATCATCCAAATGATGAAGAGTATGAAAAAAAATAGAAGGATATATCCTATCGGTGAGCAGAGTGTCAGAAGGGTTCCATCAGATGAACCTTCTTATATCAAAGAAGAGTATCCCGTATAGAGCAGGTTTGAGATCCTGAGCTCATGAGAACCATCTGATGATCGCTTCAGGAGAATTAGCTCTTCAGTCAAAGAATGAAATGAGTTCTTCCAGTTTTTTTGAGATCGCAATCAAACAAATCTTCTCCAAATCAACCATATGGGAGTTCCGATCTGGAATATAAAAAAAACGCATCCAGTCTTTTGATGACGGTTCCGGCGGGAAATACGGTGCCTGGGTTCGGCATGGATCACCTGTGCAAGGAGATCCAGATTAGAACGGTATCTGAGAATATATATCCCGAAGACAGAAAAAATATAATTCTGATGGAGAGTCCATGTGATATTATTTTCCAAACGGAGATAATACCTGACATCGGCCGTCCGCGCTCTGATAGTAAGGTGTAATAAGGCCATTATTCTCTTTGTAATCGCATATTTTTATAAAAACCTGGATTCTTTATCAGAAAAATCTTATTTACTGCCTTTTTGAGCTCTGAGGACCGTGATCGTGTCATGTTTGGTGACACCCCAAAGAACGTAGCAATTCTTTCTGCACAGAATGTTGCAGACCCCCTGATTATCAATCTATTATCCTGATATACGGAATATACGATGGCTGAAGCCCACAATGGACAATTCCCTTTATGAAGCGGACTAAATGAATACTCAGCAAGTTCGTCAAGCATCCGGATACACCCATACAGAACATCAGATGATTCACCAGTCCTGCAAAACCTTTCAATTTCAGTCCTGATGGCATCATATCTGATAATGGGGAGGTGACCGCTCAGTGAAGTATTATATAAAGAGGTTTTATTCGGAGTGAACCGATCCATACCTATGCTGTCTGTTGCTTGCTTAGTCTCACTGCCAATCAGATCATCTTCTTCCATCTTATCAAATATCATGGACAGAGGAAGAAAAAGTGGATCATACAGATCAGATTCCAATTCAACATGATGAATATCAGAGGAATATACCAATGTGATGTAGTATTCGTAATTTTCCAGATTACAATTCTCCATGAATACCCACGCACTCTCATATAATTCTGTTATGAGATTATCACACCGATCCAAAAAACCCCTTTTTTGTAGGTATCTAAAAAACCGTGACAGTATTTCAATGACCTTCCCAAGAGGGAAGGGTACTAATTTTGGTAAGAATACTAAATGTTCACACATTATCGTTCGAATTAAAATTTCTTCCCAATCCGATAATTCTGTCCCATAATATCTCTCCTGATGGAAAAGGAACTGTAATACAACCTCACGATAGAATTTGAGATGGCGTGTACCCAGATCGGTACATTCTTCAATGATGAAAAGGTTGATCTCATCCCCAAACATCTCCCTGATTCCTATCATCGATTCTTTTAAATTCGGAAGAGTCGGGAATTCATCTTCGTCCTCTTCCTCCATGAATTGCTTGTAATACTGATTTAGTAGAGCATAGAGATCAGGAGGGACAATCTCATCACGTGCCCATCCGGCTGGGTACCACCTGATTGCAAGATCAGGCGCTTCAATATATCCATCCACTCCAAATCGGGGAGAATTTGGAATAATCTGAATCTGTTCAAAACTGCAGTCATGTACAGGGAGGCAATGCTTGCATATCAGAGGAGGCCGTCCTTCCTGATAACATTCATCACAGAAAAAATCTGCGAAAGACCCGCAGATATCGCAATCATATGCGATTCGCGAATTTCGGGCAATAACACAGACTGAACCTTTGGCCGGGATATAATCAGGAGACCTCTGCAAAAATACTATATGTATTACCGTTGGTAAGAGGGATTTGTCGGTATATGTACAGGTTCGTCCGGGGCAGAAGATTTTCTCCACCCTGACATTCAGACGAGAACTATCAGGATATGAAGTATACTCTTCACCCTCGACGAAAAACGAACACATCTCATCATTTCCTCCCCATACCTGCTTTAGGAGGAGATCGATGACCCGAAGGGTTGTATCAGGTGATGCAGATAGATACATCCAGTATTCCGGATGGTCTACTACCGTAACCTCCATAAGATAAGCCGAAGGAAGGGATGGTTTTTTTCTTTCATATGAGAGCAGATGTCTTTCAGCAGATTTCCGGGTGATTTCTTTTCTACATACGAGGCATTGACCCGGTGATGAAGGTGAGAAGATCATTCAATCAGGATAGTGTTATTTTTCTTTGATAAATATACTCTCCCAATCTGGTAGCTTCAGTGATTCAAAGAAGTTGGGGAGATTCCGACCCGTGTTCCTGATAAATCCAGAAAGTTAAACCAGATTGCACTGTACATAGCCCTTCGAGTCAGCCGTATAAGTCACGAAATCTGATTCACATAGACATATAGGCGATTTAGAGGGTTTACACGGATAAAAGAGCAGTTTTTGGAAGTACCTGGAAAAAAAGGGCATTATATATCGTTTTTTCATAAGGTCACCATGCCCGGTATTAGCAGGTCAGACAGGTGATAAGCTGTATCGATATAAGGTGAGAATAGAGACCCCATGAGAAAACGATTATTGACAGAGGTTTTAAATCAGGGGCTGAATGTAGGGATTTAATTAAGGACCGAAAGATACCAGAT
>JAZDKH010000254.1:0-3034 GCA_043803325.1 Methanobacteriota archaeon
GTCAGTTGGTTCAGAATGTCGTGCCTGGTGATCCTAGAGAGGAGATTTAATTTGGTATTCGCGTTTTGAATGGCTAACTCATACCGTTTTCTTTCAGAGATGTCTCTCACAATAGAGAGTACTACCTTCTCACCTCTGAATTCATAGATATGAGCAGTGATCTCAACGGGAATCTCATCATGATCTTTTGTGAGATGAACTGCTTCAAAGGTTACATGACCTTCCTTCCGCAGCAGAGCGGTATACTCATGCTCCTTATCTTGTGAAAACCGTGAATCAATATCCTTCGGAGACATGCTTAATAGTTCTTCCCTGGAATATCCGAGCCTGCTGCATGCAGTCTCATTGACTTCAATAAAAACATCAGGGAGTCCATCACTCGTTATTCGATGTAAAAAGATGGCATCGCCCGCATGAGTAAAAAGGGTTCGGAATCGTTCTTCACTCTCCATGAGAGAAAATTCAGCATTCTTCTGCTGCGTGATGTCCTCCAGTGTTTCAACCGCTCCGATCACCCGGCCTTCATCATCTCGTATCGGCGCAGCAGAAAAAAATAACCAGGAGCCATTATCACCGATATCTGGGAAATAATCGACGGCCTCATATGCTCCTTCAATCAATCTCGAAGGAGAATATTTCCCCGGGTACCATTGTGATATATGATCAGTATCTCCGTCAACAAGAATATCCGCCATACAGGGACGTTCTTCCTGATAAAATGCCCGCCATTGTTGATTGGTTCCTTTTACCTCCTCTGAAAGGATTCCGCTATACTTCTCGAGAGCTTTGTTCCAGAACAGCACCCGGTGGTTTTTATCAATTACAAAGAGGGGCATCGGAGATTCGCCGATGACAGCATTCAGGATTGCTTCTTCCCGCTCTAATTTCGCCTCTGTCCCTTTCATAATTGTAATATCCCTGAATGTCCCTTCAATTCCGGCAGGCTTCCCATCAGGTCCGGTATAAAAATGACTACTGGTGGACACATCCACCGGCGTTCCATCCCGGCGTTTCAGGGTTACCAGATATCTACTGACCGAACCGGAGGCTGAAATTGTTGTTATAAAGTCTTCTCTGTCTTCAGGATGGAAGTAAAAAGTTTCAGCAATATTTTTCCCGATGCAATCGTCAAGCGAGTCATATCCAAGGAGCTCGAGCATACTCGGACTTGCCGCTATCAAACGACCCTCGATATCACTCTGATAAAAAACATCCTGCATATTTTCTATCATTCTTCGATACCGTGCCTCGCTCTCTGCAAGCACCATGGCTGATCGTTTCTGATCCGTAATATCTTCAAGAGTCTCTACTGCACCAATCACCGCCCCATTTTGATCTTTAATGAGTGCTGCAGTAAAAGACAGCCAAACCCCTTCTGTTTTCATAAGGGGGAAAAAATCAACCGCAGTGTATGCATCTGGAATCAGGGGTGATTTTACATATTTGTTACTGTACCATTTTTCAAAGGCGTCTGAATGCCCTTCAATGAGAATATCAGCCAGACATGGTCTCTTCTGTTGATAAAAGGCCTTCCAATGCTGATCCGTGCCTAGTACCTCTTCAGCTGCAATTCCGCTATATGTCGATAAAGCAGTATTCCAATGAATAACTAAGTGATCCTTATCAATAATGAACTGAGGGATTGGAGAACCTTGAATAATGGTGTTAAGTTTTGCTTCATGTACCACAAGTTCCTGTTCACTCCGTGTAATCATCTGATACTGTTCACGAAGTTCTTCCTCTGCGCCCATCAACTCTTCATACGAAGCAGCAATCTCCTCGTTCTTTCTGAGCAACTCGATTTCATCATTTTTGCGTTTTGTGATATCCCTAATAATATAGAGAATTACATATCCACGGTTTGTTGATATTTTATTGAGACTCACTTCTGCATCAAAAAGAGTCCCATCATTACGGATACATTTCCAATCAAAAGATTGACCATCTCCTGAAAGGCTTGCATTGATATAAAAATTCACCTGCTCTGAAGAGAGTTGTCCATCGGCCTGAAATTGAGGGGAGAGATCTACTGGTGAAAGACCAAGTAACTCCTCTTTTGTCCTGCCATAGAGGAGTTCAGTCTGCCGGTTACAATCGATGATCCGACCATCTTTCATGAGAAATATAGCGTCTTGCGCAGATTCAAACAAGGCGCGATACATCTGTTCCGACTCCCGGACTGATGATTCTGCCTTTCTCTGGCGGACAATCTGATTGATTTGGTTGAGCAGTTCAGCAAACTGAGCACGAGGATCCCCTCCTTTTTGAAGGTAGAAGTCTGCTCCCTCTTTCAATGCTGCGATTGCAACCTCTTCCCGCCCTCTCCCGGTAAAGATGATGAAGGGTATGGTCATTCCTGAGCCCCGAACGAACTTTAAAAATTCTATTCCATCCATCTCAGGCATCTGGAAATCAGAAATTATAGCATCAAATGACTCAAGAGAAAGGCGTTCTATCGCCTTTTTGACTGATGACTCGGTCTGTATCAGCAACTCTCCTGTCCGCTCTAGATAAATCTTACAGATATCCAGGAGTGCCTGTTCATCATCAACATACAGCACTGATATCATCGGTCAGCTCCGACTTTCACGTATGGGTATTGCCATTAGCGACCAGATATTTCTTTCTATTGTCTTCGAAGGATAAGTCAGAGATAGTTTCAGAAACATATTGAAAATGAGGATGGCCATCATCTATCTTTTGCTACAAAGCGATATGTACTATCGATGACTGAAATCGCCGTCACCCTGCTTGGTACGAACGGGTGGTACTCGACCAGAACGGGTAATACCCTGTCTGTTTTGATACAGACACCGAATGCAGCAATTATCCTTGATGCCGGGGATGGCATTCACAAGATTGCAGATATATGCCCAATCATAGATAAGCCGGCATATCTCCTCCTCTCGCATCTTCACCTGGATCATATCTCCGGGCTGCATACCCTTGCTCGACTCAGGTTTGCAGAAGGACTCACTATCTACGGACCTCCTGGGATCAAAAATGTTCTGACATCATTTATCGGGTACCCATT
>JAZDKH010000255.1:0-2502 GCA_043803325.1 Methanobacteriota archaeon
TATAGAGTCTGGTAACGATGACGGTGTTGATAAGGATATAAAAGAAGACACCTAACGCTGCCATTGCAAGAAAACATACTGACAATGCTGCATATCCTCTGCCGATCTTATCTGCAACCTTATGTTGAACCGGCATCAACACAATTGCGAGTGAAATAGCGATTACCGTGGCATATGCAAGTTGCCAGAAGAGAAATGCGGTCAATACCAAGATAATTGTGGCAAATAGGATCCCTGTCTGCTGCTCTTCTGAAAGACTTTTTACTAGGGAGGTGAGAGTAAGGGGTTGTTTAGATTGTGTCATATCTGGTTCCTACCGTCGATCAACAAGTCGTTTTGGCCTTCCTCTGATATGGTGGAGTTCGAGTTCGCCTGGTCCGGTAATGTGAAGGAGTATGCGAAAAATATCATCGTCATATGCTCCGATGAGACCAGGAAGATGGAAAAGCAGATTTTCTGTAATAACTTCACTTATGGCACGATGATTGCATGTCTCTATGTTATCAGCTTCTACGGATATTCTGAGAGTTACTTCGCTATCTTCTTCCCCATAGATAAATGCCTCATACTCTCCGGTGATCTGTGTCATATTTGCTGGTTGAAAGACCGCCCGCTCAATGTCTATCCGGTTCAGAGGCACATCAAAGATACGGCTGGTTTCTGATTCACGCCATGGATTCATAATTCTCATGTGAGTCCTTCCACAGGCGCATTGGTCCCTGCTGATCACCGATGTTGTATCATCGGTATCATAATTGATGAGAAGGGTTCCGCTCTTTTCACCTGGTTTGAGCAAGGTGGTCAGTACAATATGGCCGGGATCTCCATCTTTGACATAGGTTCGCTGCCGGGGATCATAGATATCCATATGAGCGATATCTTCAGGGACATGAAGTCCGGCAACCGCACTGCATTCCCCACACATCGTGCCTTCAGTACTTCCGTAGGTGTTGTATACGTCACAGTCATACAGTTCCTGGACATAACGTCGTGATTCATCTGCAAAACTCTCTCCTCCGATGATTAGACGTTCTATTGAAGAATCTGCAGGATTCAACCCTTCAGATTTCATTCTCCGGGCAAGTCTGATAAATTTAAAGACACTTCCTACGATGCCGGTTGGCTGGTATGAGTTCATAAGCCGGATGGGAAAAGTGCATTTTCCGGTCGGGATGATGGTCATCCCGATTTCACGCGCTGCGAGGGTCATCGTATTCGCACCTACATTCATCCCATAACTTGCGCAGATGATAAGTCTATCTCTCTCGGTGAATCCTTGGGAAACAAATAATCTTGCGTATTTAGTCGCGTATCGCATCCAATCTTCCCAGGTAAGAAAAAAACTCTTTGGTGTACCGCTGGTTCCACTTGTCTCATGAATGGTATAAATGCCATTCCACTCGTGGCTGCGGAACCTGAATTCATCAGTATTTGGGGGTTGATTCTCCCGAACCACTTCTCCGGAGATGATGGGGAGTTCGATGAGGTCTTCATGGCTTTTTATATCTGAAGGTCTGATATTCTTCTCTCTGAAGAACGAACGGTAGAAGGGAGAATGCTCTGCAGCATATGAGATCGTGTAGGCGATCCGTTCATCGATGACTGCCTCAAGGTCTCCCCGCTGCATTGTCTCGATATCCTGATTGAAGAATCGGTGAGAATGCATTTTAGATTGATTGGAGAGAGAGACGCTTATACATATGCCGGCAGAGTTTTGGGATATGAACTGATATGAAAAATTGGAATAGAACAATCGGGACAACCAAATGCATACTGGTGGTGGCAACGGTACTATTCGGTATTCTATTCTCTCCTGTCCTTGCAGATAGTTCCTATGGTTCTATCGAAGTATCTTACTATAAAGGAGAGCATATCAATGATACCATTCCTGGTATGCTCGAAGCTGGAAAATCATATCCCGTGACAATAACCTTCAGGAATGCAGGTATGGTCTCATGGGACTGGGGTGTTGAGAAGTTTGGTCTCCTCTATCAGGGGCTCCAGTCATCTATCCTGGTCGAACCCGCATTTTCCCGGCTGGATCCAGGTGCTCTGATAAAATCAGGGGGAGACATCACGTTTCCCCTTATTCTTACCCCTCCTGAAAAACCCGGTAACTATACTATCAGTTTTTCCATGGCAACAATGAAAGGGAAGGATTACATCTCCTTCCCTGACACCTTTTCCCGAACTGTTCAGGTCATATCGGAGGATGGGATCTCATCGGGCTCAGTGGGTTCCATTATCATTGAATCGGTTCCTTCAGGTTCCGAAGTCCTGATAGGCGGGGATAAGAGGGGAATAACTCCTCTTACGATACCTGATCTCAGTCCGGCTACCTATGAAATGACCCTTACAGCACCGGAGTATAAATCCAAATTCATCACGGTTAAGGTTGAATCAGGATCGGTTAGTAGAATTAGTGCAGATATGGCAATGTCCGGTGTTCCTGATGTTACCACTGAAAAGGATGAACGGTATACCCTGCTTGGATTTTTGAAA
>JAZDKH010000256.1:0-3867 GCA_043803325.1 Methanobacteriota archaeon
TGCGAGGATACCAGACCCCCCAAGTACACCTCTCTTTCCATCAAGGATAGCATAATCCGTAATACCAACCCAGGCCGATTTTCCGATCGCAATACCAGCGTTATTTCCAATATGGGTGGTATTCATGATAATGGCGCTATCTACATTGTCAAATTGAATACCAATACTGCAATTTAACAGAGAGAGGTTGCCTACGGAGATATGATCATACCGGACCGATTCATTTCCTATAGCACCTACACCGATTGAATCCAGTATATTGTTGCCTGAGAAACTATGTCCCGAGCCATCGATGATGACATGCGAGCTGTTGATGATGATCCCGGATTCAGCCCCCTCCACCGCGGTATAGTCGTTCATTACACGGTATTTCCCAGGAGCCGAGATCACAGTTGGCAGAGTAATATTCTGCCATATTCCAAGATCTGTTGCGGTAAAAACTTCAGCTTTCAGATTATCAGTCTGGATAGCATCGCGCGATATATCCAAGGCATCCTGGACATTTAGATTCCGATTTAAGGATTCTATATTCAGATTTTCCGAAGAATCTGAGAAAGAACGAAGTTCATGCAATCCAGAAGAATCAGGCACTTCACCATACGCCCCTCCGAATCCATACAGTAGGACGATTGAAATTATACCGCCAGCGAAAAGAAGTTGTTTCAGCCCCATACCTAATCATCCCCATCGAGAGATATACTTCAAAATATGTTGCGAGAAATATATAACTATCTCCATGTAATATAAGAAGATCCGGTGTCTGGATTAGATTACTCAGTATCCGAATGTCCTGGTTCCAGGAGATGACTCCCTAATAGACAACCCATATATCCTTTCACAGAGGTCTCTCCAATGCAATGAAAACGATAAAATTATCTGCATACCAGGTCCTGCAGGCATTATTACCAGAACACCTCACGTAATCTCCTGAACTGCATAGCTTTTCCGGACGGGATACCAGATCCGCTCCTCTCAGGAGAAGTGGATCACCTCAGATCCTACCCTAGTGATCAGGGCATTCAATTTGAACGAATCCGTGGCCCACAGATCATCTCCCGCGAACTCGAGGATATTACAGTTGGCAGAGTCAATATGGATATCAACACCGGAGATGATATCATTAAACGGGGGGCTATTGATATCACTATCAGGGTAAACCCGATGAAAGAGATATTCGGTGACCGGTACACCTGATAGTACATAGAAATAAGAATACATAATCATTTATGATGGTTTGATTTACTAGGTATCATGAGACAGAAGATGTCTATCTGGTTACTGGGTGCATTTCTGACAACGTTCCTCTTATCTGGGGTATGTATGGCTGATGAGGCTCCAGGATATCAGATTTATCTGCAGGGCTCTGACAGCACCCTTACAGAAGGGGCGAACAACATGACGGTTCTTACCATAAATGATACCATCCCATATGCGGTGTATCTGCTAAATAAGAGTTTTGTGAGGCCAATTGATACTATTTTACCGACAATAAACGGTTCAATAAACGCGGCTATTGTTATAAGTGGGGTTGATGGGGAGACAACTTCAATCGTTCAGGTATCAAATCCGGTCTATTCAGCAGGTACCAATGTATTAATGTTAGATGTGGAGCCACTCACGTATTATGAAGGGACTGTTCTCAAGAACTTTTCAGATGAAGAGCAGAATATGACCCCAGATAAGATAGGAAAGGTTGTGATGACCAGAGTATATCTGGAGAATCATCAAAAGGCACCAGAAAATACTGGAATATGCCCTGGGAATTATGACTATTGTATTTAACCATATTTTTTAGAAACGAGGAAAAATTGAATCTTTTTTTAATCTGCAATGAATGGTTTCAGATATTATTCTGACTCTCGGTAGTGCATCTGTCTTCAGATTCAGATGAATCCTGAGTTGGATTCTGATACTCCCGTTTAGTATACGAATATTTATCTGATATCCCCCCTTGGAGTACGATATAGTACCATTCGTATAATGTTTTCCAGAACCCAAACTCATCGTACCTGCGGAAATCAAATCCGACTTTCATATCAGGCGCGAATTTAATCTTCCCAATTTTTCTCATTCTGGCAGCAATTTCAAGATCATCACCGGCATCGAGGATCCGGTACATACCAGCACGGAGCAGGGCATCCTTTCGAAAAGCGGTGTTGCACCCAAGCGTGTAGTAATAGAGATTTGTCATTGCCCCAAAACGAATGAGCCCATTAAAGAGCAGAGAATATCTGCGATTTGACGGACTTTTTTCAATAGAGGTAACAGGTCCGAAGGAAAGCACCACATCTGGATCTCGAAAAGAATGCATGACACTTTCTACCCAGTTCGGAGCCACCACGCTATCTGCGTCCGTTGTCGCGACCAGGTCATACCGGGATCGGGAAAATCCATCATTCCTAGCCCCAGCTACTCGTTCAGACCCCTGGATAAAGACCTGATCTGCGTAGTCAGAAGCGATCTCGCGAGTCTGGTCATGAGAGCCGCCATCCACAACGATTATCTCATACATATCTCGTGGCACGGTCTGACTTGTCAGCGCTGAAAGACTTCTTCCAATTCTGTTCTCTTCGTTATATGCAGGAATAATTATGGAGATCATGATACCAGTTTCAAGGCAGCAGCAATATTGTCATTCACGCACCAGTTATGAGATTGTCCCTCATCTCAACATATGAAATCATATAACTCATGCAGAGGATTAAAAATTTTTCTTTTGCCCATCATTGATGGGCAAGATTCCAATACTCTGATATACTCATTCACCCTTAAATACAAGATTTATCAGAACTTATTTAAGAGGATTATCATGAATACATCTGCTGACCAGAGGAGTAGATGGTGAAACTCTCTTCACGCGGTCTATTCGCACTCTCACTTCTGTTCAGCCTTTCGGTAATCTCCATAGTTTTCATCACTACTTTCACCAAAGAGACGATAACGTACATCCTCTCGTTTAATCTTTTTTTCCTGGTGCTTGCCATTGGATTCCGCATCCTTGCACTAATCCTCTGGGGTGTCAGGATACGGTGGTTATCCCGATCACTCGGATATAAGGTTCGCCTGTCCCATGCAGTGAACATGGTCCTAGCAGGACTGCTAGCCGGTACCATAACACCAGGACAGGCTGGAGGAGAGCCAGTCAGGGTACATGAATTATACCAGGTAGGAGTGAAAGTAGGGGATGCATCCGCGGTGGTCATCATGGAACGCGTACTTGACGGGATAGTTCTGACTCTGATGGGCGCAGTGATCATCCTGCTCAACCAGTCTATCTGGAGCACGTTTAGTCTGACACTGAAACTTCTGATCGTGGTGGCCTGGGTCTTTCTTATCAGTTTCCTTCTCATCCCCTTCCTTGCAGTCCGGTACCCCAGCCAGATGAAGTCCCTGATTATGCATCTGATAAGCTGGATAATGAAAAAATTATCCAAGACCCGATTATCATCTTCCCGTCTTTGTGTACGTGCAGACACTGAAATTGATAACTTCTTTGGGAGTATCACCAAATTTACCGGTCACGCACGGTGGGGACTCGTAGCAGGAGGAGTTGCTACTGGTTTCTTCTGGATAACTGAGTTCATGGTTGCCTCAGTTATTCTTATGGGACTTGGACTGGACCCAGATATTCTGCAATCGTTCTTCTTCCAGATAATTATTGCTATTGTCATGATGATCCCGCTCACTCCAGGATCATCAGGGATCACTGAGATATCCACATCTTCCCTCTATACATTACTGGTCCCTTCAGGAATGCTTGGAATATTTGTTCTCCTCTGGAGATTTGTAACATTCTATTTAAACATTATTCTTGGATCACTCGCAGGGATAGTGATATTCCATCGGGAGATGAAAGAAAGAGTCGGA
>JAZDKH010000257.1:0-2287 GCA_043803325.1 Methanobacteriota archaeon
GATACACCAGAGCGTCCTCATCGCAATCTACCAGAATTTCGTGAACTTCCTGGAGATGTCCTGACTCCTCTCCCTTCTTCCATATCTTCTTCCTACTTCTGCTATAGTAATGAGCAAAACCTGATGACCGGGTCAGTTCAACTGCTTCCCGATCAGCATAAGCAAGCATAAGTACATCTTTCGTCTCTGAATCCTGCGCAATAACGGGAACTAATCCCTGATCATCAAAATTGATCTCAATGGTTGTTTTTATCTCTGATTTCATCGTAATACCAGCCTGAGGAGATAGAGAAAAAAAGTCACCAATAAAAAGGAAGTAATGAATCAGACTGTCATCTATCTAACCGGGATTCTGATTCGTAACTGCTTTATTGACTGATATAACCTATATTCTCTTGCATCTCCCCGTTATAATGACACAAACCTTACTCGTAATAAATATTATATTCGGTGGGGGTTTAAATCTGTCCATTTAATGCAAACTTATGATTAGAACGATATGTGGACTTTTTTTCGAAAAATGGTTCAATATTGATGCTAAACTGGTTCTATCAGAAAAAAAGATATACACCATCCGATGTCATCTAAAAAAATAGGATAGGGATCTCTCTGGGATCGAAACCATCTTTGTCGTATTACTGCGACGTATGAGCAGATCTTCAATCACGTTGCTGAGGAATGATTTTAGATAGGGTTTTTAGTTAGGACCGATTTCTATATATTATACAAGATGAGTATAACTTAAATAAATTCGCAGTTTATATTTGGAAATATACATGCATAAACCGTTAAGGTTTAATTCATTTCCTACAATCTATTTCACTATGATCAACATTGCACTCCCGAAAGGGAGTCTTGAGGAGCAGACACTTCGACTTTTTAAAGAAGCAGATCTTGAGGTCAGAAGAACTGACCGTGATTATAACCCTCAGATAAATGATAAACGGATAGGGAAGGTCAAAATATTGCGACCTCAGGAGATACCAACATATATTGAAATGGGGTATTTCGATTTAGGAATATCAGGACTTGATTGGATTCATGAATCCGGAGCCCAGGTTAAAGAGATAGCTGAACTTAATTACAGCAAAACCGGCCAGGGAAATGTAAAGATTGTAATAGCAGTCCACCAGAATGAGCCCATCTCAACGGTCAATGAAATTCGTCCGGACAGTCGTATTACCACTGAATATCCTAAAATAACCAATGATTTTTTTGACAGTCTCGGTATTCCTGTCCGCCTCTTCCCATCTTATGGTGCCAGTGAAGCTAAGGTACCTGACCTTATGGATGTCGTTGTCGATCTGACCGAGACAGGAACAACCCTCAGGAAGAACGGACTCAAGATTATTGGACAGATCATGGAGTCTTACACTACTATCATTGCTAATATAAAGAGTTTTGAGGATCCTGTCAAACGAAATGAGATCGAAGAAATCGTGACGCTCCTTATGGGGGTAATCGATGCTCGGAATAAGGTTCTCCTCACGATGAATGTTCCTGCAGAAGCACTCGAATCCATAGTCTCGACCTTACCAGCATTGAAAAAACCAACGGTTGCCAGACTTCATGGAATCGATTATTTCAGCGTAGAAACAGTAGTATTAAAAAGCCAGGTAAATAGCCTGATTCTAAAACTCAAGGCATCAGGAGCAGAGGATATTCTTGAGATCCCAATTACAAAAATTGTGAGATAATCGTAAAAATTTTCTCAAAACGATTCATTTTACCGATTATTGGGTGATCAGTAAGCATAGGATAGTAATAAAGGGATTAAACTCATGACACTTGTTTTACCGGTCCAACATCCAGGTGCCCTTAAATGGATAAAAGGAAAATCACTATTATTCACCTTTTTTGCTGATTTACTCCAATTGGTGTTACAGTGTTAATGGCGGTGTAAAAATCCCCACCTCATGCGTTATTTATTCCCCAGTCTACGTAGATTTTTCGCTAAACTATGCAATCTCACTATGAGAGTCTTCAACTCGTTAAACTTCCGCGAAATCAGTTGGAAGTAACATTATGCTGCCTGCAAATCAAAAGAAAATATCCAGTTTCGTCTATAATCAGAACTTTTAGTTTGACCAGTTTTTTCAGATATCCATCTAATTGATCTTGCCGATATGCTTCTTTCAATCGTTCAATGAGGATAGAGGCATTGATGAATAAGACATGAAATCCCGCTTTAATCACTATAACACCCAACCCTATCGCGATGTGTCTTCCCTACTCCTGGCGGCCCAAGAAATTCCACATTTTCTGCCTGCTGAACAAACCTTATGGT
>JAZDKH010000258.1:0-3953 GCA_043803325.1 Methanobacteriota archaeon
GTTTGTGATTACTGCATTTATAAATCTTTGATAGAAAAACGTGCTATTTCCCGAGATATTTCATCAAGTGCAACGGTTACATCATTAATTCCCTGAGCGATACAATCAAGCGATTCTGATGAATATTAGGTAGCGAAAGCAGAAAAAACATGACGACTGCGACAAGGATTAGCGCGATTGAACCAGCAAAGATAATTTTTTTCCGTATTGAAGGAGTAGTGAAGAGATGACGATATATCTACATGACAAATGTATGTCTATATAGTGTTGCTTTATTTCATTAAAATGCTCATTTTTAAGGTTTCAAGCGTTTTTAATGCAACTAATACGTTAATTGAGTTCAAATTTGGTGTTTGAAAGAAATATCGATGAGTTAACTAACTATCAATGTATATTTATACATACCTGGGATAAGGATGGACGCACAAATAATCACAGACAAGAATATTCTTCTAACTGACGAGCAGATTGAAGAGATCTGGATACTTGGTAAAGCTGGAGCCCAAAAAGCAGCCGAGTCACTCTCCATCCTTCTGAATAAGGAAATTTCTATCCACGTACCTACCATCCTCATGGCAAACCTGGCCAATCTGCAGGACCATATTGATGATTCGCTCGCTGCGATGGTAGTATTTCAGATAAAAGGTCAGGTATCGGGAGGAGGTTCACTCGTACTCCATGTTCCAAAGGCCTCGATATTGAAACTCTCAAACATTATGTTAGGTCAACCGGAAGGAGATCGGGAGATCGATGAGATGGATCTGAGTATGCTTCATGAAATCGGCAATATCATGACCTCATCATATCTTGACGCCTGTGCAACTCTCCTCTCCATTATTCTACTTCCCTCTCCACCTGCAATGGTGATAGATATGGCTCATGCTGTTCTGACCACGATCATTGCAACTCATGAGATGGAAGATAATGCAGATCAGGTTTTATTATTCAAGACAGAGATGACCTGTTCTGAGCAGGAGATCGATGCTGAACTCTTCCTTCTTCCCAGTCGTGCTCTTCTGACTGAACTCCTAGAACGGTTTAGAAAGGTCAGAGAGGCTCAAAACGGGGTCTAAAGTGAGACACATTTCATGCTCATTTTTACACTGAATCAGGATTTTCTGTCTTGATAGTAATTGAAAAAAAGAATTTAATTATTTCTGCATATGGCGGGACTGTTTCCAGAGCAGTTACCCTGTCCTCCAATACATACCTTCTGACATCCGCTCTTTTTTGCCCCTCCACATCGTGCCGATAGTGAACCTTGTTCCATACAGCATGGTGATTTGCTGTTATTTAATCCACCACATTTTGTCTGGATTGAACCCTGCCCCTTGCAACACGGAGATTCATCAAAAGCCTTTTCAGTGGATGTATACTTTACAACTTTTAGTGAGGGTTCGGAATGAATTATAATTGATGCGCCAATTCCTGCAATAACTGCAATAATAAGGATAACACCGACTGTTATAAGAACTGGGTCGGACTTCTTAGAAACCATGTACTTCAGTTAGGGACGAGAATTAATAGCATTTCTGGCAGAGAGAACTACACAACGTGTCTTCTATGGAGATCTCTGAAATCATCATTTATTTGATTTGAGATGCGTTCAAAACTCTGTTTCAGGATATGATACCATACCAATCAGTTTAGCTATCTGAACATGGAATGATAAATTACCAAAAAAGGGGGTTAGTACTCTGACGACTCATACAAAAGTGTCAGAAATCTTGCCTCAAAAACTGTCAGGATAACTCCGAGGAATAAGGTGATGATGAATCCGAGGTACGGGATCACCTCTGCAAGACTAAAGATGAAGCTCACTACGATGACGACCACTCCGAGAACAATCAGAGCGAAGATGTAAGATACCCATCCGATTGCCCTGATCGTTTCAAATATAGCAGAAAAATTAAATGCTTCACCGATTCCTCCTACACGAGCCATTCGGACGATGCCAATTGTCGAGATAAGAGTGATTGCAACTCCCATAATGAAAGCGAGAAGCAGACCACCGAAGACAGGCAGGAAAAATGGTGCAAGGCCCGACAGATCCATTGTGAATTCTCCGCCTGCACCAATTTTTGAGAAGATACTCAGCATCACCGGAAAGAACGATGCAACCAGGATGATAATTACCGGGATGGCATAGATGATCGCGACCAATAAAAACTTCAGTCCGTCCACAAATAACTGACCCCAATTCTCAGGCTCCGGAGGGGGAGTTATTCCACGATAAATTTCCATCATATAACCGAGGATAAAAGGAAAGATGATCGACATGATTGTAAGGATTATCCATCGTTTCCATTGACCCCATACAGACTCTTTTGCATACGCAAAAGAGTCATTGAGTGCTATTCTCATATCCATAATCGTGCTCCATCCCGATGTTTGCGCGATGGGTACTTAAAGATATGCCCAGGGAAATATTCAGATCAATGAGTAATGCCAGACTTTAGAGAGGGTAGCCATGTAATTCATGACTGCCTTCTATTGAGATCAGGTATATTATCACCGTACTGCGAATCAAACAATAAATGAGGTTTTAAACCCAGGTATAATTATAAGATTAGACAACCGGATAATATCATGAAAAGACTATCAAATCAGAAGAAAAATTTACAGATTCTCCAGATATCTACTCTGCTCGCAATCATATCCCTTTCACTTGCAATGTTTCCTGTGAGCGTTGCGGGGGAAAACGGAGTGCAGATTCCATCAGTAGTAATATCAGAATACAAGGTGACCCCGGCAGTTCTTACTGCTGGTGAGAAAGGAACCGTGACGGTTACACTCAAGTCTGTCACCTCAGGCACCAAAACCAGTTCAATCACATCAGGAGGGGATACATCATCAATGACCTCTCCGGTCATCCCATATATCGACTCAGTCACATTCAAAAGTAAGGATATTCAGTTACTCAGCGCTGATTCGAAGTTTGAAGGCAACATCGGCCCTGATCAACCCGTCCCAGTCACATTCTATATTCAGGCTCCACAGAAAAACGGACTATATTTCCCAGAGATATGGATCAGGGTCCGAGATGGACAGAGTTTGAAATTCCCGGTACCAGTGAATGTTGGTACCCAACTTTCAGTCCTGCGGACTCCATCACTCTCCTTAGTAAATACCTTTCCCGCGATGGTCAAACCAGGCACGAAGGTGGATGGAACTATGACTATTAAGAATGAAGGATCAAGCCAGGCAGATAATATCCAGGTTACCGTAAACGGGACTCCGCCTGCAGTTATATCATCAGGTATAAGTTCATACCAGATCGAACAACTTGCAGCGCGAGAATCCGTATCCAAAGACCTTTCTCTACTGGTTGATAAAAATATCCCTTCCGGCCTTGTGGAAGTACCTGTACGAATGCATTATGCCCTCTTAGACGGGACCCTTATCGAGCAGGCCGGGAGTGTCGGGCTTGATGTCAGAGGTGAAGCTGAACTTGGGATCACATCAGTTGAGACTACTCCGGTCAGGGTCAGTGAGGGTGTACCCTTCGACCTGATGATCCGTATTCAGAACACCGGCACTGGTGATGCGAAGTCGGTATCAGCAAAGATAGATCTGCCAATATCAGGAGCGAAAGAAGCCTTTGTCGGTAAGATAAAACCAGGGAACGACGGACCGGCAACGTTCATCCTTGAGGGTGCCAAACCAGGCGAGTACTCATACAAAGCAGTCATCTCATGGACTGATGACTGGGGTGAGCACTCATTCACCCGCAATCTTTCACTCACGATTCCAGGATCTGATGGATCGGGTACTGTTATTGCAGTAGTAATCCTCCTGGTCATCATTGGTAGCGGTGCATTTTGGTACTTCCGCAAAAAGTCTGAGTCAGACGAGATAGTATGAGCCTACAACATCTGAAGGTTTCATTCTTCCTTGCAGTTCGTGGTATACTCAGAGGGAGCAGAGGAAGTCTCTATCTCTCCATTCTCATC
>JAZDKH010000259.1:0-4785 GCA_043803325.1 Methanobacteriota archaeon
AGGCGGGTAGTAATAGATCCAGTATCTCTATTTGAAGATCTCTTTGACAATGATGCGACCCGGAGAAGAGAAATGATGCGCTTTCTGGAGAGTCTGCGTGACCTGAACTGTACTTCACTTCTGACAAGTGAGGTAGACAGGGCAAATAATTTCTCTAGCCGGTATAATCTGATTGAATATCTGAGTGATGCTGTTATTCTGCTCAGATTTGTCAGAGGAGAGGAAAACATTGATATTCATCTAGCTATTGAGGTGATTAAGATGCGTATGTCCGCGCACTCACGGGAGATCAAACCTTATGAGATACTACGCGATGCGGTTATCGTATATACCGAAGCAAATGTGTTCTGATCGCATTTTCTGAACATAACTCCATTTTTTTTGGATTTAGTTCACTCCAAATATGAACGATTAAGGATAACTCTTATGATCTGGTTGACACGATATATTGGTATGCGATTGCTCATCTGTATGAGTCTTGTCATTACGGTAGTTGTACTCACCGCTGGATGTAGTCAGATGCAGGCGAATACTTCTTCGGATGCACTCTCTTCAAAACAGATTCCTACTCAAACGGATTCGTCATCTCCCGATGATGTTATTGAACAATACCCTGCTCCTCCAGAGGATATTGCGGTATCAGCACAAATTAATGATAAAGATATTACCGATAAGACCGTGAGTGTATTCTTCTCTGGTGGTAGGGGTCAGAAGATGGTGAAGAGTTCATGGGTGATAATCACTCGAAGCGATGGAACAACCGAGCGTGTCTCTCTTCCTCCCCGAGTACAGAGTGAGGTAATCCTTCAGGGATCAGATGGGGAAGATCTCATCAGGGTCTATGCAAATTACTTAGATGGAAATACCTATCTGATTGGAGAAAAGCAGGTTCGAATGCGGCAGCGGGTATAATTCCTCTGTTTCTCTATATTTTATTTATGCGCACCCCAGAACTGTTTCTTTCTTTTCATAAATTCGGATTCATATATGGAGATACGCTGGAGGGAGATAACTTCACAAAGAAACAGTTTTGCTGCGATATATGCGGCATGTGAGAAGCACGGGTACAAGCTGATTCCTTCCCCTGCTCCTGGTGGGGATGTTACTCTGTATAGTCTGAATTCTATCCAGGCAGCAGCACCGGGTCTCCTTAATGAAATTTCATCCGCAAGCTGTATTACCATCGTCGGGGGCCCCCATGCATCTGCCTGTTATGAGGATATGTCAAAAATCGCCGATTATGTCGTGGTTGGTGAGGGGGAATATACCATCCCCCGTCTTCTCCATGGGATACGTCAGGGGTTGCCAACTCCCCCGGGGGTTGCTACCCGGGATGGATATATACCGGTTGATCATACGGTCATCCTCGATGCATATCCGAGTTTTTCTCAGTATAAAGGATATATTGAGATAACTCGGGGATGTCCGTTCTCATGCCAGTACTGTCAGACCCCCTGTATCTTTGGTCATCGTATGCGGCATCGTGGGATTGATTCTATCCGGGAGCTTGCTAAAAATTTTAGACAGATACGTCTGGTCACTCCTAATGCGCTAGCTTATGGATCTGACGGAAGGGCGCTTCGACTGGATAAAGTTGAGAAATTGCTTATTATCCTGAAGAAGGAACTTCTACGGGAGGTGTATTTTGGCACTTTTCCAAGTGAAGTGCGACCTGAAAATATTAATCAGGAGTCTGTGGAACTCATCAGCACCTTTTGTGACAACAAAAAATTGCATATTGGGGTGCAGTCCGGGAGTGATGCCGTCCTCTCCCGTCTTCGAAGAGGGCATTCTTGTGCTGATGCGCTTTCGGCATTAGACCACACCCGCGATGGTGGATTAATTCCGGTTGTGGATGTGATCCTCGGCTTTCCAGATGAGACCGATGAGGAGCAGGAAGAGACGGTAAAATTTGTCCGTGAAGTGTGCAAAAACGGGTATGTTCACGCTCATCGGTTCATTCCGCTTCCAGGTACCCCTCTTGCAGGTACAATCTCAACCCCTGTGATTCCTGAGGCAAAAGCAGTTCTCGGCTCCCTTGCACTTGCCGGGAGAGTCACTGGTTCATGGAACGAACCTGAGTTAAGGTTTTTTAGACGGGTTTCATATTAGTACTTATGTTGAAAGCGCTCCTGCTTGCAGATCTGCACGGTGAATACGGAATGATTGAGTCATTTATGGACCTCAATCCTGATATCGTGTTCATCGCAGGGGATATCACTAATATGGGGACTGCCAAGGATGTGGATACCTGTTTCTCACGGATAGATGTCCCCAGTTTTTCTGTTCCCGGGAATTGTGATCCGAGAGAGGTTGTTGATGCCCTTGAGCATTCAAGTAGTGTGAACCTGCATGGTTCCACAATGAACCTTGGGAAGATATCTCTTGTTGGGATTGGTGGTTCTAATCCAACGCCATTTAATACTCCGTTTGAACTGACGGATAAACAGATCGATGATCTGCTTAAAATCCCAGTCAGCCGAATGGAGAAGGCTACGCATCATGTCCTGATTTCACATGCACCTCCACAGGGCATTCTTGATGAGATTGCGGGTAACCATGTCGGGTCAGCAAGCGTGAAAAAATACATAGAACATTTTGACTTGGTCTGCTGTGCTCATGTTCATGAGCAGCGTGGTATTTACGAGGGTGAAGGTATAAAAGTGGTCAACCCCGGCCCCGCAGCAATGGGAAATTGTGCAATGATTCATTTTGGTGAAGACTCAAAGGATATCGAGATAAAACTCCTTAAACTGTAGAAAGTAGGAGTTCAAGGTAGGAAGAGGTTATTCGCTCTCCTGTTACATTTATTCTTTTTGCCATATGATCTACCCGGCTCGCAGCTTCTTCTGCATTATTCTGGGTGATCAGTTCTATCTCCACAAAATCTCCAAGCCCTTCAACCTGGTCAAGTGAGATCGTAAAGTCCTCGTAGTGGTAGTATTCGCGCCGTTTTATGACAACTGCTACTGGATGAAATCCAAGGAAAGTTACAATCCGATCAAAGGTCTCGGGATCGGTTATCTCGAGATTCAATTCTTCTCGAATTTTGGATCCAAGGATGGTGTTTTTTGGTCCTTTGTATGTTATGGTGGATTTGACTCCGGTCTGTCGAAGTCGGAGTGCCTCATCTGTCACACCAAAATCCCGGTGTGGGGCATTATAATAGGTGTCGTGTTCGGTGAGCGTTTCAGAAAGCGCTCCACCACAAGTAAGTATCTGGTCCCTAATCTCCCCGATATCCGGGACTCTGACTTTAATTTCTATCTCCAGCATTATCCTACTCTTTATCTATATGGCTCCCCATTTAATAAAGGAACCAAGAATGCCTGTTAAGGAAGGAGATTTTATCAGACTCAGCTATACCGGCCGGAGTTTTGGGATGGTATTTGACACAACCCGTGAAGAAGACGCACGGGAAGCTGGGACCATTGATGAAAATAAGAAATATGGGCCGATGATTGTATGCGCCGGAAAGCAGCATATTCTCCTCGGTCTTGATGAAGCCATCATCGGAAAAGAGGTTGGATTTGAAGGTACGATAGAGATCGCACCCGATAAGGCCTTTGGGGAACGGGAACAAGAACTGGTGCGCTCCTTTGAGAAGAAGGTGTTTAAAGAGAAGCCGGTTGTAGGAATGCAGGTCAGTATGCCAAAGGTAGGCGAAGGAACGGTCGTGAAGATGATCGGAAATCGCGTGCTGGTGGATTTTAATCATCCATTGGCAGGACAGACTCTGACATATACGGTCAAAATTGAGGGAACAGTTGAGGATCCGGTTGAGCAGGTTCAGGGTCTTATCCAGATCTTCTCAGGGGTTGATGCTGAGGTTGCACTGGTGGACCGGGCTCTAGAAGTGAACCTTCCCGCTGGCATTTATTCATACAGTCGTCGCTTTGTCAGCGGAAAACCATACATTACGGTGTCTATCTTTGATCTGGTCGAAGGTGTAGATGAGATCCGGTATATTGAGAAGTTTACCAAGCCTGAAAAGAAGGCTGAAGAAGTGTCGGAATAATCCGCACCTAAAAAATAGTTATTCTTCTTTTTTAACAACAGTTGCTTTCAGAATGATGACATCCTCTTTCGGGCGGTCATTTTTGTCAGTCTTTGACTTTCCGATGGCATCTACTACGTCCATGCCGCTGATTACCTTTCCAAAGACCGGATGATTTTTGTCAAGGTGTTTGTTGTCTACCAGATTGATAAAGAACTGACTTCCCCCGGTGTTCGGGCCGGCGTTTGCCATGGAGATAGTCCCCCTGACGTTGCGATTGTCAGCAGTGAACTCGTCTCTAATTGTATATCCAGGTCCTCCAGTTCCAGTTCCTTTCGGACAACCGGCCTGAAGCATAAATTTTTCTATAACCCGGTGAAAAATAATGCCGTCATAGAATCCTTCAGACACTAATTTTACAAAATTTCCTGTGGTTATTGGCCGGTTTTCAGAAAGTTCAATTAGGATATCTCCTTTGTTTGTTGACAACTGTACCTTGGTAGGTTCTGCCATACTTAGTATTTTGGCATAGATGGTGATAGGTTCTCTGATCCTGAAGTATTCAGGTTCTCTCTAAAATGGATGAAAGATATAATAATATTTATATTATGTGAAGTATACAATCTTCTATATATCGTGATTTGATAATGCTTTGTAAGATAACTCTGTCCTGAACAGTCAGGTGAGGGATTTGGGGGGGTTTGCAGGCATATGTCGACCGGTAAGATGTGGGGAGTGATATTGTTATGAGTATAAGAGGATTAACAGGGTTGTTATTTTTTGTAACG
>JAZDKH010000260.1:0-4371 GCA_043803325.1 Methanobacteriota archaeon
TCTTTGAGATATGTGAGAAGATATCTGTCAAAGATGATTTCTCCACAATTATCGGTGAGATATACAACGCGCTTGCAAAGAGGCAGTATACGGGGTGTATCATCAATGTAAAGTCCACGAGAAAATTCCTTTTTAAAAAAAGAAAGGAAATCGTCCTCTATTGTATGGCCTTTGACTCCATAGTCAAAGATATTTCCAATGACTGCAGCAGTTACTATGTCTGTAAAATCCTTTAGTTCGCTCTTTATTATGTCTAAAACGATCTTTGCATCGTGGTTTGATTTTTCTTTAAGTTCTAAAAATGGATCTAATGTGCCAATCTGGTTATAGACTGATCGGTGTAGGAGGCTTGCTACAACGGGATGCGTGTACGGGGTGTTGTGGAGAAATGAGAGGAGCTTTGCGGCATGGCCATAAATCCGACCATAATCCCCCGGGTGAGTACCTGCCAGATCTGCCTCAAGACGTACTCGGGACAGAAGGCAATCGAAGCAGCGGTCATCGTGATGCATAATAAACTCCAAAAAAAGGGTAATGGGGCCATCGAGATTCGAACTCGAGTCAGAAGACCCCCAGTCTCCTAGGATGCCAGGCTACCCTATGGCCCCAAGTCTATACTATTTTCTCATACCTCACATATGTACTTACCCGTTTAGATCAGGGTGAATTGCCCATTTTCTCGTGTTTTGAAGGTGTCCTCCAGGATACTCTTTGTTGAATTGATGAAATTTGTATTATGTTCTCCTTTTTAGGGTTGGGTGGGTAGTTTTTAACAGAATTGTATGGTATCTTAATCCACTTGACGAAGACAAAATATTATATATCTATGTCAGAGATTATACCGTAGTTACTGCATAATACGGTGCCCGGATATGCTCAAGGAGAAGATAGCTGGTATCATAGAGGATATCACAAAAGTAGGGGGGGTTCGTCTCTGTGCGCTCGTCTCTCGGGACGGAATCATGCTGGGGAAACAAGCCACCGGGGAATTTAATGAGGCTTGGTTTGCTGCGATGTGCGCAACTTTACTCGCCTCTGCTGAATCCGCTGCGGTTATTATCAAAGTCCAGTCACCGGAGATGGTTACGATCCAGTCATCAGATGGAATCCTGATCATCATGGGAGCAGGAGATAAGATTCTCCTCACCACGTTGATAGATCCGTCTGCGAATATGGCAGACGTGACTGCAATGCTTCGTGATATCGCGGAAGAAGTGGGAGGGAGTTTCTGATGTCCACAATAATGGTGATCGATGACAGCCCGTTCATTGTTGACATCTTTGTGACCATGCTTGAGCGCGGTGGGTATACGGTGTACTCAGCAAACAGCGGGCCGGAAGGCATAGAACTCCTCAAAAGCATAACACCGGATCTTATCCTCCTTGATATCATGATGGAACCTATGGATGGATGGGAAACATTGGTAGCAGTAAAGCAGAACTTTGCCACAAAGGATATTCCGGTAATGATGCTGACTGCAAAGCAGCTCACTCCTCAGGAAGCGCAGGAATATGGGATGTATATCGAAGATTATATTCTTAAGCCAGTCACTCACTCAGAGCTCTATAGCGCTATTGAAGGAGTAATAAATCGCAGGCAGCAGATTCTGGACGATATGACAAAGGCGAAAGTGGGGGGATTTGAAGATGCTCTCATCAATGAGTATGGTCGCCTTGTCAAAAGTGTGGAGATCTCAAAACGTCTTCTCAAACTTCTCTCTGCAACCTATGATCTCTCAGATCCATCAATGAAACTGTCAGATGATATCAATATAGCAATCAAAAGCATGGAGACTAATCTCAAATTTCAGGAGATGCGTGTAACTCAGTTACGAGAACAGTTCTCTGGAAATCCTGCATAAGGTTTTTTTGATCCCTTGATCCCCTGAAACCTCAACTCTTATTATCCTCTGATGAAATTTCTCCCTACATTATGAAGTAGATCGAGCACTAAACTCTTGTACCATGTTTGATCTCGTATGTGTCAGCTGTGGGGAATCATATCCGTCAGATGCAATTCTGTATACCTGCAGCAGATGCGGTCACCTGCTAGAGGTCAGGTATGACCTTGCAACAATCAATATAACCCGTAAAGAGTGGGCAGCACGTCCACTTTCGGTGTGGAGATATCGTGAGATCCTTCCTGTTCAGCGTGAACCAGTCACATTGCATGAAGGAGGTACTCCTTTGTATCATATGAAGCGGATTGGAAGTGAGCTTGGGATGAAAGAGCTCTATGCCAAGCATGAAGGGATGAATCCATCCGGATCATTCAAGGACCGGGGTATGACCGTTGGTGTTTCAATGGCTCTTCAGCTAGGGATGACCTCAGTGGCGTGTGCCAGTACAGGAAATACTTCTGCATCACTAGCAGTATACGGGGCTAAAGCTGGCATTCCTTCAATAGTTCTATTACCTGCCGGGAAAGTAGCTCTTGGCAAGATTGCCCAGGCTTTGATGCATGGAGCCCGGGTGATCTCAATAAAGGGGAACTTTGACAGGGCCCTTGAGTTAGTACGGGTTCTCTGCGAGACAAAAGGGATATACCTTCTCAATTCGGTGAATCCCTACCGGCTTGAAGGGCAGAAGACCATCGGGTTTGAGGTGATTGATCAGCTTGAGGGAAAGGTTCCCGACCGGATGGTTCTTCCGGTTGGCAATGCCGGGAATATCTCTGCAGTTTATAAGGGAATTCTTGAGTTGAAAGAATTGGGATTTGTTGACCGTATGCCAATGATGACCGGCATTCAGGCTGCCGGGTCACAACCGGTAGTCAGGGCTATTGCTGAAGGTCTGGAAGAAGTCATCCCAGATCAGAATCCAGAGACGGTTGCTACTGCGATACGAATCGGTGCCCCGGTTAATGCTGAGAAGGTTCTTACTGCAATCAGGGGAAGTGGCGGAACTGCGATATCTGTTACTGACGAGGAGATCCTTGCAATGCAACGCGATCTGGCTCGGAAAGAAGGTATCGGCGTAGAACCAGCGTCAGCCGCTTCTGTTGCCGGCGTGAAAAAATTAATAGAGTTAGGAGTTATTGATCGGGATGAACAGGTGGTCTGTGTCGTTACCGGTCATCTCCTGAAAGATCCGGAGACGGTGATAAAACAATGCGCACCACCTGTCGAATGCGATGCAACAATAGAGTCTTTACTGGCTGCCTTACAGTTCTGATACTGGTAATGATACTTGTTCTGCCTGTGGCAGCCCTGAATATCACCTATCTTATTTCTGAAGATGGGTCCGGGTATCACGCCATAGCGAGTGTTAACAATACAGACAGGTTTGACTTTGTTCAGAGTGGGATGCTTGGTGAACGAGTCCCTCTCGCGGTAACGAATGTAAGTCTGTATCAGGAAGGATCAAATGTGTCCTATACACAGGAACGGGAGGGTATCAAATTCCCACTCGGGAATTATACCATCGGGTTTGATGGAAAGTTGTCAGGGAACACCTTCCAGGCTCAGTACTCCGAATTTGGAAATGTTTCGGTAGTTCTTCCAGAGAAATTTAAAGTGGATAACCCGCTTCTGACCTCACTTCAGCCAGGAGGTTCGAATATTACCCGGGAATTGAATAGGACACGAATTCAATGGGAAAAAGCCAGATCTATTGATATCAGATTTTATGATGCCGGACAAGAGAGCCTTCTGAGTATCTTTGGCCAGTTCTGGCTGATAATTGCAGTGATGCTCCTCCTCCCATTCCTCTTTTCCCGGGGTCGTCAGGGATAACCCCTGAAATTTTTTGGATCTGAATCCCTTGCTCGTTTTAATGGAATCTGATGGAGATAGTACGTTACCTAATACTTGGATCGCTGCGGGTAGCGAGCCCTTAATTCAGGATTCGAGAATCCCTTTTGCGACCTTCTCGCCAAATGCTGCGGCTGCTGTCGGCCCGTTTGCAGTAATTATCCTGCCATCTACCACAACCGGCTCACTTTTAAATATTCCTCCTCCTTTTCGAATCTCTTCAATTGCCTGATCATCGTTCCAGACGGTTGCCATTTTGTCCTTGAGGACTCCTGCTTTGGCAAGGATTGGGGGAGACAGGCAGATTGCACTGACGTTTTTTCCATCTGCGTCAAATTTTCGGACTAGATCCTGTAGGGATGTACTATTCCAGAGGTATTCGGGCGACCCGCTTCCGCCGATGATCATGATGCCGTCATACCCGGAAATACCATCCTCTTTTACATCTGCAATGGTTTTTTCTACCAGCATTTTTCCACCAAGCATCCCGATAGCGAGGCCTTTGGTTGTGGAGATAACATTGTATGCAATCCCGTTCTTCTCAAGATAGTGGATTGGTTCGGTCAATTCCTCATCTCTGAAATTACGGGGAGCAATCACAATGAGCACCGTCTTCTCAG
>JAZDKH010000261.1:0-3207 GCA_043803325.1 Methanobacteriota archaeon
TCTCCGATTCCATCTGACTCTCCTTTCTTCTTATCGATCAGCTCATGTGGTCTATAAGTTTTCCCTCACTTATCATTTGTTAATCTTATGAGTGATCATTTATGCGAAATAATGGGATTGTATTGAATCTCTGCAATTATTCGACAACAATAAAGAATTGAATGATGACTTTCCCAAATATACCATTCGTTCAGATTCACAATAGTTAGCGAGTGATCGGTTCCAAACCTCTAGAGAGTATTTGAGATAACAGAATAAACTCGAATAAATCTTCTATGACAGTGATTTAAAAGGTTTATTTAATTTATAAAGATATAATCAATCTAAATCTTTAGCAAAAAAGTGTGCTCCCACAAAGCATTCAAAGTATATATAATTACTTTGTTTTGTCTAAGAAGCCGCTGGAGGGATTTGAACCCTCGATCTGCTGATTACGAATCAGCCGCTATACCCCTAAGCCACAGCGGCGTGCCTATATACCTCAACGTCCTCACATAAAAAAAATGTGATCTCATATAAGAGGTAGAAATATTATGAATAACCAGTCATGGCAGTAACATTCTGGGGTTTCTCCTGAGATGCCTCAAGCGGCCTGAACTTCTGCTCATACTCACCAACCGTTCGCTGAAGAACCTGCAGGAGATTTTTCGCATGAGTAGGAGAGATACTTACCACTGCTTTCCCTCTGGCCTGATTAATCCCTGGTATCTGATGAAGGAACATAAAGGTAAATTCATCTTCTTTATATGCAATTTGGATCATATTACTGTAAACAGGTTCTAGGTTCGGGGGAATCGTCACCTGAATTTCGTTAGTTGACATACTCACATATTATATTGGATCTGCATTAAAATGTCCGAATCACCCGCTCCCCATGACCTGAATATCCCAGTATCTTCATTAATAATGTGCTGTCGGTGTCCCAGGCAGTACTACTTTGCAAAACATGATAGTCCACAGGTATCTGATCGATATATAATCTGCAAACAGATCTCGATTTCAGATAGGAATAATCCTGATGAAGATTCACTCTGGGATGAGATCAACCTCATTCACCCGGAGATACATCCCTCAATGAGAGAATACCTCACCTCCTGCCTGGATCAGAATCACCGGACTCCAATCCCGTCATGGACCGAGACCGATCTATCTGTAAGAACTCAAAAATATGGACTGCATGGACTCATCGACAAATTCCATGCTGGTGATAATCATATATCAGTCGTCAGATGCACCCGGGCACCGGTGGCAGGCTGCTGGCCAGATGACCGGATAAGAATTGCTGCGTATCTTCTGTGTCTGAAAGAATCAACGGGAATTCACCTTTCAGGCGGATATATTGAATATATCCCTGATGGTATTATCAGATTTTGTGAACCTCAGCCACGAGATAGACGTGCACTTCTGCAGGGATTGAAAATAATCAGACTGATAGAAAAGGGGGAATTCCCGGGAAAACCAGTACGGGCCCCCTGCAAAGGATGCCGATATACGAACCAGTGCGAGACTCCGAAGGTTAGAACCCTGTCAGATCTCCTTTTCAAGAAGCGTCAGTGATCTGATATACTCATCCTTTGCTTCCCGGGTTGTTCCTACGATGAGCCACTGTTCATCTCCATGCTGCTCAACAACACCCCGTGCCTCAATCCGTTCACCGTTCCGGGCCTGACCCGTATATGTATGAGTGAAAGAGAGAACCTGGCTGATAACCGGATGGTCCACCTTATACACCGCCGGACTGTCAAACGAGAAGGTATCATCAGTCACCATCGTCTCAATAGTATCCCTACGAAGGACGGCCCCCTTTAGCATCACAAATCCGGGGAGATCTTCATACCCGCGAGAGTAGAGAAGGTCAAAGTATGTCCCATCAATCTGACCTCGGTTCCATTTCCGCTGCTCATGGATGAGAAATTCCTCATACCCTAATTCTGGGCTCCGTTTCTTATACACTGCTTTCCAGAGGGAATCGCCAAGATCCTCAATAAGCCCTGATACTATCCCCTCCTGAAGACATTTCTGTGCATGGGAGAACCACCGGCCATACACAACTCCGTCAATATCTGATTCAGGGCCTGCAATCCCACAAAGCATTGAACCAGTCACCCCAAACGCACCCTCAGGGAGTGCAAAAATCCGGGAAAGCCGGGCGATCCGTTCATCTGAATTCTTGAGAGTGCCTATCTTCTCATCAGGCTTTAAAGCCTCTGCAATATCAGATAATGGAACCCGGTGAACCAATCCGGAATATTCGGGTTTCTGCTCATTCACCAGATGATATGCTTCCTCAAATCCAACCTTCCGATATCTGCAGCCCGCTGAGTCCATCCGATCTCCTGATTTATCAGGTATATATCGGAGAATACAACCTGCAGCTATTGAATTATCATATGCCGCGACCGCATACAGCCAGTCATCAGTATCCCTGATAAAATCCCTTATTCGAAGAGGGAGCATCAGACCCACTCTGTAAGCATGGCAGATATCCGTTCGAGATCTGCACCAGGTCTGATAATATCCCGGTTAATGAGATCTACTACGGTTGAATGAAGTCCACATAAAGCTCCGGCATCAATGACCAGATCATGAGGTACCAGAGCATCATTCACCGTTATTGGATCCGGTCCGCCTGACATATTTGCACTTGTTGCCGTGATAGGACTATCAAACCTGCTAATTATCTCAAGGGCTACATCATGAGCCGGGTATCTGATTCCGATACACCCTGTCCCTGCGGTAAGTAAACCAGGCAGAACAGATCTCGCTTTCAGAATCAGGGTCACAGGACCGGGCAGAAATGCATCGATAAATGCTTCGGCTATATCATCCACGTAGGCAACCGCAGCTAACATATCAGGATCTGACACGGCAATCGATATTGGATTGTGATACTCCCTGCCTTTAGCTTCAAACACTTTCTGCACTGCTTCTTCAGAAAGGGCATCAGCACCGAGCCCATAGAGTGTGTCTGTCGGGTATACAATGAGCCCGTCCTTCATCAGTACTTTCACTGCCAGTTGTATCTGATTTTTCAAAATTTTCTCCCCTTTACCCGGTGAATATCAAAAACTGCAATCGAAGAGATGTGCATCACTGCAAAGACTCCTGCCTGAATGGGTTCTGTTACTACCAGATCCACATGGTCAACAACGGTTCCGGCCATATTTTTTGCGATTACCGGAATACCTGCCGCTTTCACCCGGTCAA
>JAZDKH010000262.1:0-5440 GCA_043803325.1 Methanobacteriota archaeon
ACCGCTGAACTTCCTGGCTTTAAAGATCCGAGGTAGGACTGATCATCTTCACTGGTGAAGGGATCAACGATAGTAATCCCTGCCTGAGCATTATATATGGTATCTGTTCCGGTATTGGTATAGACAACAGTAATGACTCCCTTTTCACCTGCACTGAGGGTGTTCTGCTGATCCCCGATGGTAAATGAGATCTTTGGTCTGAACCCTGCACTTATAGCCTTTTTTTCCGTCTCGGCAGGAAGTCCCTGATAATCGGTATATACAGCCTGGAGGTTCAGAGGATATTGTATTGAGGGATCCGCATCTGATGCAACAGATACTTTATAGGAGAGGGTTGCAGCGGTCTGAACCGGATAATCTCCCTGATAAATACTGTCCTGATAGGGAACGATCGGATTTTTCCCAACCGGCTCAAGATAGAAGACCGTATTTTTCCCGTCATCAGACCCGGCGTTTGTGACATTGATGATGATATGACCTTCTCCCCCCACATTAAGATCACCGGACTCTACCGAATTGATCTCAAGACGGACACTTTTTCTCAGAGTTATTGGAAGATACAGTGTTTTTTCCTCTTCTTTGAATGTGTACTGAATCTCATCAAGTCCCGTCTGGGTAGCCATATCCATGTATTTGTACTTCAGAGTAAGGGGAAACTGATAGGCACCCGCCTGTGCTGAGTCAGGAATCGTAACTGAAAAAGGTGCCTGAACCACACTTCCTGCTTTAAGATCACCCAATATCTGCGGATCTGATGATATATGAGCCGGTGATTCACCTCCTTTGAGCAGGGCAGAGAGGGAGAGAGCGGTGGTTGGAAGATAATCAGGAGTGATTGTTCCAGCATTGACAAATTTCATATCAATGAGGCCAGAATTAGCGATTGTAACAATGATATCTGATTTTTCTCCGATCTGAAGTTCATTGCTTCCGCCGATCCCGGCGGTGATTACCAGTTCACCGGTTGAATATTTATCACCGGCATACACTGGAGAAATGAGAACACTCAGGATGAGAACCAGAATGATTCCTCCTATACGAAGGTTTCGGATACCAGTCATAACTATATCTGGAGTCTGACGATTAAAATACGTTTGTCAATGAATGAAAACTCACGGATAATTTGTCATTCTATTTCTGTCGATACACGTTTCTTCTCCAGTAAAACGAGTATTGTCCCAGGTAATGGGACAAACTCTTTTCAATACATTCATATATCTCTCGGGTCCTTTTTCAAGAGTGAAGTTGAGGTATCTTTTCTCACCATAATAACGATGAGATTTTTCTCCGATATCCCCCTCACAGAACCGTGGAATTGCACATCCGGAGGAAATGATGAATCCTGAAGAGAAATTAACCATAGCGATAATTGATGATGCTATTCATACAGAAACCCCTCATGGCCGTGCCATGCGGAGAATTGTAAAAAACCTGCAGGAATCTGGATTGATAGTCGGGGACGTTGCGTCGCCAGAAGATGCACAGGCAGCAGCATCCCAACTCCCGGGGATCGATTGTGTCCTGATAAATTGGAATCTCGGGGGTGATTCACCCGAACGCCATGCATCCACCGCCCATATTATAAATGAGATAAGAAAGCGCAATGAAAATCTCCCCATCTTTCTTCTCGCTGAACCGACCTCTGAAACTCCGGGAAGTCTTACCGTTGAAATTATCAAAGAGATCAATGAGTATGTCTATGTCATGGAAGACACCCCTGATTTCCTGGCCGGGAGAATTACGGCAGCGGCCAGGAGGTATCGGAACCAGATGCTCCCCCCCTTCTTCTCAGAACTCATCAAGTTCTCTCGTGATTTTGAATACTCCTGGCATACACCCGGACATGCAGGTGGAACGGCATTCAGAAAAACACCGGTCGGCCGGGCCTTTCACACCTTTTTTGGAGAACAACTCTTCAGGTCAGATCTCTCAATATCAGTAGATGAACTCGGGTCCCTGCTGGACCACTCCGGACCGATCGGGAAGGCTGAGAAGTATGCGGCAAAGGTTTTCGGGGCAGATATGACCTACTTTGTCACAAACGGCACCTCGACTGCAAACAAGATTGTATTCTTCGGCTCGGTGACACAGGGAGATATTGTCCTCGTGGACAGGAACTGCCACAAGTCTGCAGAACATGCCCTCACTATGACTCATTCAGTACCGGTATATCTAATCCCTTCGCGAAACCGGTATGGTATCATCGGTCCGATTCATCCTGATCAACTGACCCCCGAGGCAATTCGCAGAAAGGTAGAAGCCTGCCCATTCACCCCGGATGCTGACAGCGATCATCCGGTCCATGCCATCATTACCAATTCTACGTATGATGGTCTCTGTTATCATGCGGCCCGGGTTGAGGATCTTCTTGGTCAGACCGTGGATCGGATCCACTTTGATGAAGCCTGGTATGGATATGCCCGATTTAACCCCTTGTATCGTGACCGGTTTGCCATGCGGGACGGGGCACGGGATCCGAATGGACCTACTGTTTTTGCTACCCAGTCTACTCATAAACTCCTCGCAGCCTTGTCACAGGCTTCGATGGTCCACGTGAGAAATGGCAGGGTTCCTATTGTTCACTCGCGGTTTAATGAGGGATTTATGATGCATACCTCAACATCACCGCTCTATACCATCATCGCTTCATTAGATGTTTCAGCAAAGATGATGGATGGTCCTTCTGGTAAAATACTAACTGATGAGACCATTGAGGAGGCTATCAGATTCAGGCGTACTATGGCACGGATACACCGGGAAATAGGGCATCTTACGACTCCGACTGACTGGTGGTTCGGGATGTGGCAACCTGACTTCGTGACTGATCCCAAAGATGGCAGAACGATATCCTTCACCGATGCCCCGCTTGAGACCCTTCGTGACAACCCGTCCTGCTGGGTTCTGCATCCCGGTGAGATCTGGCATGGATTTGAAGGACTTGAAGACGACTACTGTATGTTGGACCCGATTAAAGTCACCGTCCTGACTCCGGGAGTCGCACATGACGGCAGTCTTGAGGATTTTGGGATCCCGGCAGCTCTCGTGGTGAAGTTTCTTGATACCCGGGGGATTGTCAACGAAAAATCCGGAGATTATAGTATCCTGTTCCTCTTTTCGGTCGGGATAACCAAGGGGAAATGGGGCACCCTTATCACCGAACTTTTCGAGTTTAAACGATTGTATGATGAGAATACTCTGATAGAAGAGATATTCCCTGATCTGACCGACCAGTACCCGGATCGGTACGGGGGAATGACGCTGCCGGATCTCGCAGCAGAGATGCATGCATTTAAGCGGGATAACCGGATGCTGGACACACTTTCCCAGGCGTTCTCAACGCTCCCGCAGCCGGTGATCACCTTTGCAGATGCCTACAAACGACTGGTGAGGGGGGCAGTGGAGCAGGTTCCGGTGGAAGCGATGGGAGGTCGGGTTGTTGCAACCGGGGTCGTTCCTTATCCCCCGGGGATCCCACTGCTGCTTCCGGGAGAGCGGACCGGAGACCAAAAGGGACCTATCCTTGCATACCTGAAGGGATTGCAGGACTTTGATTGCCAGTTCCCCGGTTTTACTCATGATACACATGGAGTTGAGGTTGTTCATGGTCAATATATGGTCAGCTGTATCAAAGAGGGAAAAAATGAGTGAACCTGCACAAGTGGTCAGCAAACCCCAGATAAAAAAGGTTCTGGGTGTCTTTTCGCTCGCCATGATTAACGTGGCTGCAGTTTTAAGTATCAGAAACTTTCCGTCAATGGCGATATACGGGTGGTCATGTATCGGGTGGTATCTGCTCGGCACCATATTTTTCCTCCTCCCGATCACCTTTGCCGGTGCTGAACTTGCAACCGGCTGGCCTCAGGGTGGCGGAGTGTATACCTGGGTAAAACAGGCGTTTGGTGAGAAACGCGGGTTTATCGCACTATTTTGCGAGTGGTCAAACAACCTGGTATGGTTCCCGACCGTGCTCTCATTCATTGCATCCACCCTGGCATTTGCCCTGACCCCGGAACTGGCGAGCAATCCATGGTATATGTTCACAATTATGATGGTTGCATTCTGGGGGACCACCGCGGTCGCCTACTTTGGTGAGGAATTTTCTGCAAAATTCGGAAATGTTGGTGTAGTTCTTGGGAGTATCATTCCAGCGGTTCTCATCATCCTGCTCGGCGTGGCCTGGGTGGTTATGGGTGCTCCCCTTGCCATTCCTCACTTTTCGGTTGGTGCGATGATACCACAGATATCACTGGCAACCCTACCCTTCTTCGCCACCATCATTCTCCTCTTTTCAGGAATGGAGATGGCAGGATTCCATGCTCTTGAGGTCAGAAACCCACAGACAGATTTCCCAAAGGCAATGGGTCTTTCAACACTCATCATCCTCTTCTGTACGATATTCGCGACACTGGCAATCTCGTTTGCCGTGCCGGTTGACAAACTGAACCTTGCATCAGGAGTCATGCAGGCTATCCAATACTTCTTTACAACGGTTGGGATTGACTGGCTCATCGGACCGATGGCAATTCTGATCACGATAGGCGGGATCGCTCTCCTTGCATCATGGCTGATCGGTCCTGCTAAAGGACTTGGTATTGTCGCAGAGGAGGGAAATATGCCTCCAATGTTTGATCATACCAACAAACATGGTGCTCCGGTTGGGGTGCTGATCACCCAGGCAATCATCGGATCGCTCATCTCTCTGCTCTATGTCTTCATGCCTTCAGTCAACCAGGCATACTGGATCCTCTCAGCCATGACCGTGGAACTTCTCTGTATTGTGTATGTGCTGGTCTTTGCATCGCTGATAAAACTGCGGTACTCTCAGCCTAATACTCCCCGTCCGTATACGATCCCCGGGGGAAAAGTCGGAGTCTGGCTGGTCGGAGGTCTCGGACTTTTCGGAGTGACCTGTGCCTTTATTGTTGGTCTTATCCCTCCCAGTTACTACTCGAATGCAGCAGAGTATGTCGGCTCTGTTCTGTTGGGAACCATTCTGTTGGCAGCTCCCCCCCTGGTCTTTATGAAACTGAAAAAACCATCCTGGATGCCTGAAGAAAAAAACAAAGATAAAGGGGATTTATCATGAATCAGAAGACGATAGAAATTGCCGGTGTTGTCCTGGTGGTCATGATTATCCTGCTTCCATTCGGGTGGATTATTCTCTCTCAAGAACCCGCTGGCCCGTTTACCGCAGAAACACCGGCTGTTATGGTGAAAGAAGTGATGACCCGTGCGGGTATCACGCTTTGCGGCGAAAAAGAGAACACCTGGGATGTTCCCGGAGCTCTTGGTGGGATGACCTATTTTATCTCATCAGATTGTGGCAGGACCGATCAGAATCCTGATGTTATCGTGCATGTTCAGAAATTTGAGACCGAAGAAACACGGAATGCAGTGATTCGCGGGTTTAATTCCCAGACCCGTGGAAAGCCAAATGGTG
>JAZDKH010000263.1:0-3639 GCA_043803325.1 Methanobacteriota archaeon
TAATTTTTTGTGCTGATTTAGATACTGAAGGGTTAATAAATAATCTTGAGACCGGACTGTTTCGATACGGAACTCCTGCCGACACGGTCGCCGGTCATATCGGTTTTGTGCGGAATTTTTTTCATAATCTGCCTCCCTCATTGGCTGAAGAGCTAGCACTCAAGAATGCCATGATTGCTGCCACCTATGCCTGGCTGAGTGCCGTCTCTCTCGGGTTTGATTCTTGTCCCATGGGAGGGTTTGATCCTATTGCGGTAGCTGAAATTCTCTGCCTGGAAGATCATCTGAAACCTGTTATTCTGACACCTGTGGGTTATCGGGATGATGCTCCGCTCCCAAAATACCGTCACCCGGTTACAGAGTTTCTCATATAATAATATTATATCCAGAGGCTCTCATCCGGTTCAATATTTCCCAGATAATATTCCTGGGCATCTGTATCTTACTGCGATGCCAGACCCGAAGGTATTTACCAAGAGGATCTCATCGATTGGTGTGCTTTAGATCTGGAAAATTCAAACCACGTTGTACCGCCCGAAGTGGGGATTCTCATTCCACCAGGATTGAGAAAATTATGATCGCCATTAACAACCGCCATGAACCTGCATTTTTATATGTATATAGTTTTTCATGGCATGTCCCAATCCCCTTCAATCGTACCAGAAACGGCATATAGGAAGGCTTACCATCCTTCTGTGTGAATATTCTTCTAATTCTTGCTCACCCAAATTCTGCCAGTCTGAACCATGCTCTTGCTGATGCAGTTGAGAGATCACTTAAGGGAGTTGGACACACCATCTGGTTCCATGATCTCTACAAAGAATCATTTGATCCTATACTTTCCGCAGATGAAATTCCCCGTGATGCTGATCTGGATCCGGTGCTATCAACTTATTGTCAGGAATTGATACAGGCAGATGGAATAGTGATCGTACATCCGAACTGGTGGGGTCAGCCTCCGGCGATTCTCACCGGGTGGGTAGATCGAGTGATACGTCCAGGAATCGCGTACCAGTTTGAAGGAAATGATAGCGGTGAAGGGGTACCCCGTGGACTGCTCAGGGCTCAGACAGCGCTCGTCATCAATACTTCCAATACCGGAGAATATCGGGAGAACGAAGTGTTTGGTGACCCCCTTGAGAGAATTTGGAAAGACTGTATTTTTGGACTTTGCGGGGTGAATGAGGTCCACCGTCTTACATTGCGCATTGTAGTGACCAGTACACAGGATGAACGAATTCGATGGATTCGGGAGGTACGGGATCGAGTTATCTGTCTCTTTCCCCCGGGATCATAGTCTGGTATTATTTGGTTAGGAATTGAATCACCTCATGTGAAACCTACTGGTCGAATATTCATGGAACAGACACGGTATGAGCATCTTACTCCATCAGATCAGATAAACGGGCTCCCAGCTCCTCCCCTTGAAAAACCTGAAATAGTGAGTGGACCCTGTATCTTCCTCACACCTGGGGACATGATTGATGTACCTCCGGTGAACCTCCGAGATGCAATCGAGACTCGCCGGAGTATCCGTCGGTATACACAGGAACCCCTCACTATTGAAGATCTTTCATATTTGCTCTGGTCTACTCAGGGTATTACCCATATCCAGGATCCCTATTATACGCTCCGAACGGTCCCATCAGCAGGTGGGAGACATGCGTTTGAGACATATTTGTGTATTAACCGGGTTACAGGAGTTGAGCCTGGAATATACCGATATCTTGCCTTCTCTCATCAGCTGATTCTGGTTGATAATACTCCTGGTTTCGGAGAAAGAACGATGAAAGTTTGTCTTGACCAGACGTTTATCAAAACTGCGGCAGTTGTATTTCTCTGGTTTTGTGTCATATATCGGATGGCCTGGCGATACAGTGAACGGGCGTACCGTCTCGTTCATCTTGATGCCGGACATGTATGTCAGAATTTATACCTTTCAGCTGGGCAGATTGGATGTGGAATCTGTGCTATTGCTGCATTTGATGACCAAATCGCAGCAGATCTTCTGAACATAGATGGGGAAGAAGAATTTGTTATATATTGTGCTACTGTTGGCAAAATCCCCGACTGATCCCTGGAGAAAATAGAACCTGACTATTTTCCGGTAAATTCATCGACATATCCTGATGCAAGAATCTTTCTTATGATATCAGTCCTGTCGGTATATTGGATTATGAGATAGTCAAGCGAGCGGGTGAGGGCACTATAAAAAAGATAGCGGTCAGAGAAAAATTCTGAGTCCTGAAAAAATCGTTCAAAGTTCTCGGCAAATAGAATAATCACTACCCGGTAATAATGTTCGTTGATAGAATGACAATCATGAACCTTTATACCGGGTAGATTAATCCTCTCGTAGGTTGTCAGATCCTCTGAAATCCATTGCACGGGGAAGAATCGCCCAAGATTTGCGATCATGGATGTGATAAGGTTTAGATCAGATGTTTCAGCATAGGGATAGAGTATTGCAATATCTTCTGGTCTGATTCCTGAAAGGTAATGAGCACTTTTCAATGATCCGAGCAATCGCTGCACCAGGTATACTACATATTCTACCTGACTGTCATGAGAGGTGTTCCACACCAACAATGGCTTCAGACCAGAGCGGGTTGAACAGTCACAGGCAAGTACCAGGTTTTTATATTGTTCTTCATCATCCTCTACCTCTGGAAGAAGGAATAACCGGGCGAGGGTTAAGATCTCTCTGGTATTTCGATAATGCTTATCAACCTTGAGGCCCTGATGGGTGATATGACCACGAGCATGAATGCCAATATCTTTCCACTTGATACCTTTCGGTCCCTGAAAACCTTTCTGACCATCAGCAACAATGAAAAGATCTCCCTGATCAGGTTTTTTAAGAGCTTCACGAGCACACTGGAACCAGCTGGGGTAAAAATTATTTCCTTCATCAATAAAAACCGCATCATACGGATGGAAATTTTCACCACGACGTATGATCTCCTGATAGAGCCGGGTACCAAACTCCTGATCAGATTCACCATCACTATCACGTATACCCCTTGATATCCCCAGTTTTTCTGCCCATTTTTCGAAGGTATAAACTTCTATTCGAGAATATTTGGCGAACGTTTTTTGTAACTGTGTATTGAGGAGAGATGAAAAGCACAGGATTAACGCATGATGTTCTGCATCTCGGTTATGAAGGATCCTCGCCCGTGTAATCAGAATTGCGGTTTTGCCGGAACCTGCCGGACCGAAGAAGATATGGTGATCAGGTGATATCGGGTAGAGGTTCTTTTCCTGGGTAAAATCAAGTATCTTCAGGGATGCACTGGAACCATGTTTCTGATTAATATCACCTGATTCAGGCACATCTATGATGATATCTGGATGGATTATCGCTCTGAGGGCATGTACCTGATTACAGGTCAATGGGATGTGTCGTCCATGGGAGTTCGTACAGGATCTGAGGAACATTATTATATCAACCATGTCCCACTTCTCCATCGCTATAAGCTTCTCCCGGCAGACTGTATATTTGGGATCAAATACCTCATGTAGATTACCCAGTCGGTGGTTTTTCAACTGAGAGGTGGTACAGTTTGGAAGGACGAGGAGTTTTCCGATCGGAAATCTGAACTCTTTTTTATCCGTATCCTGGTTGAGAAGTGATGC
>JAZDKH010000264.1:0-7323 GCA_043803325.1 Methanobacteriota archaeon
ACCACAACTCCCTGGACTCTTCCAGCAAACGTGGCCGTCGCAGTCGATAAGGACTTTGTATATGCCAGAGTTGCCGGAACCAAAGATAATAAGATCGAATATCTCTGGATAGCAGAACCCCTGGTTGAAGAGGTTCTGAAGAAAGGAAGATATCAGGATTTTTCAATCCTTGAGCGAAAAACCGGCTCTGAACTTGCAGGAACCAACTACACATCGCCTCTAGCTGATCTGGTTCCCAGACAAAAAGAGATTATTCATAAGGTTGTCCTTGCCGGGTTTGTCGAGATGGATAACACCGGGATGGTACATATTGCACCTGGACACGGATGGGATGATTACCTCCTTGGTATTGAGCAGGGGCTTGATATATTCTGCCCGGTAGACGGGGCAGGATATTATACCGAAGAGGGTGGATCCTTTGCCGGACAGTTTGTCAGGGATGCGAATGAGGGTATCCTAAAGGCACTTGGGAATCATCTCCTTGCTAAAAAGAAGATTACTCACCGATATGGCCACTGCTGGAGATGTAAGACCCCGATCATCTATCGGGCCACTGAGCAATGGTTCATTTCTATCCCGAAGATCAAAGAACAGATGCTCAGTGAGATTAAGGCGACGAACTGGTATCCGGAATGGGCAGGAAGTGCACGATTCCATGACTTTGTCTCTGATGCCAGGGACTGGTGTATCTCCAGACAACGGTACTGGGGTATACCAATTCCGGTATGGGAATGCTCAATCTGTAAAAAGCAGATGGTCTTTGGGACGATGGGAGAACTGAATGAAGCAGCAGGCTCCAGTCTGACCGATCCCCACCGGCCATATGTTGATCAGATCATCTTCCCCTGTCCTTGTGGAGGGACGATGCAACGAGTTGAGGATATCTTTGATGTCTGGTTTGACTCTGCTATGGCTTCCTGGGCAACAATAGGATTTCCTGGTAAGACTGAAGCGTTTGAGAAACTCTGGCCTGCAGATTTCATTGTCGAAGGACAGGATCAAACCCGTGGTTGGTTCTATTCACAACTTGGAGCCTCGACCATAGCTTTCAACCGATCTCCATACAAAAATGTCCTGATGCACGGGTTCGCTCTTGATGGAGATGGTAGGAAGATGAGTAAGAGTCTTGGCAATGTCGTCAGCCCTGAAGAAGTCGTGGAGAAGGTCGGTGTTGATGTACTCAGGCTCTATATTCTCTCCGCAAATGCTCCCTGGGAGGATCTGAAGTTTAACTGGGAGAGTGTCTCGACGGTGAACCGGTCGATAAACATCCTCTGGAATGTGTACCGGTTCCCGCTTCCATATATGATCTTAGATGGTTTCTCCCCTGCATCGATAGAGGGAATATGGAATCCTGACTTTATCGTCCGCTCCCTTCGTGAGATGCCTGATGAGGATCGGTGGATCATCTCCCGGATCAATACTGTTGCCAGGCAGATTACGGATGACATGAAAGAATATAATCTGCACCGTATTAGCAGGGCAATTCTGAACTTTGTCCTTGAGGATCTTTCCCGGTGGTATGTGCAGATTGTCCGCCCACGTATGTGGCAGGAAGAGGACTCTATCGACAAAAAGTATGCATATGAGACAATTTATTACTGTTTACGTAATTTATGCAGACTTCTTGCCCCATATGCTCCGCATATTGCAGAAGAGATATATGGAAACCTCCGTCTTTCAGGAGACCTGGTATCAGTTCATATGATCTCATGGTTCAGTGGGGATGAACGGCTTATAGATCCGGATCTTGAAAGACGGATGAGTCTGATCCGATCATTTGATGAGGCTATTGCAAATGCCAGACAGGCAGGAAAGAGAAAACTTCGCTGGCCGGTTGGAACAGTTACTGTTGCTGCAAAAAGTGAGAGCGTTGGTGAGGCATTCAGGGTGATGTATGATCTTGCATGTCAGCGTGCAAATGCCCGTGAGATCGTGGTTATCAATGGACCATATGATCGAATTCTCTGGAAAGCTGAACCAGTCATGAAGAAAATTGGCCCTTCATTCGGGAAGATAGGTCCTCAAGTGAAAGCATTAATAGAATCTGTCGATGGATCAGAGATGCGGAGACAGATTGCAGATAAAGGTGATTACCTTTTTGCAGGTCCGGAAGGTGAAATACGTATCACTTCAGAACATGTGATGTTCACCGAGGTGATGCCGGAGAATATCTTCTCTGCAGAGATGATTGATGCTACCATCTTTGTTGATACAACCCTTACCGCAGATCTTGAGGCAGATGGGTATACGCGAGAACTCATCCGTCGGATTCAGGAGATGCGAAAACAGTTGAATCTGAACGTTGAGGAGATGATAATCATCGATGCTATCATTCAGGATGATCGCCTTTTCGGCCTCCTTACCCCGCTATGGACGAATCTTATCTGTAAGGAAGTCCGCGCCTCAGAACTTACAATCCACCAGACAAGCGATGTCCGTGATGCCGGAAAACTCTGGCAACTTGATCATGATTGGGATATCGAAGGGATATCGGTAACAATAGGGATATCAGTGAAATTAATATAAAAATAGAAACTTTTTTTATGACAATCGAACTGGACTTGATTCCTGAGTATCTGATTCTATAACAACAGCAGTGCCGTATGCCAGAACCTCAGTCATTGACTGGCCGATTTCAGAGGAATCAAATGCAACACTGATCACTGCATTTGCACCCATTTCCTGAGCATGGTCTTTCATCCGCTCCAGTGCATGTGAGCGTGATTCATTTAAAAGCTGGGTATACTCATGAATTTCACCCCCAAGAATGGTTCGAAGACCCGCGATGATATTCCCCCCAATACCTCTGCTTCTCACAATAAGACCCCAGGTAAATCCCACATTTTTAACGATTTTATAGCCTGGTACATAAGGAGTACTGACTATGATTAGTTCAGAGTTCATTTTTGGTAATTGAATCGAAGAGAGAAGTAATTTTTCCTTATATGCATTGATCTATTATCAAGGGTAGTACTGGATAGTGATCTGGCGTTGATAATGTGATTATAGAGATACCCAAAACCATATCCCCTCATAAGAACATTTGGATGTATGAATCAGAATTACTTTTTTATCTTTCTAACCGTTATTTTGGTATGTTACATACCAGTGTGTGCAGATACTGTTTTGGTAAATGAATCTGAATGGAATAATACTCTCATTACCAATCTCACCCTGATTCCAAATCTCACCCCGACACTAACCCTTACTCCAACACTACTACCTACTGCTGAACTAACACCACAACCAACCTTAATCCCCACTGTAGTACAGACAGAAGCGCCGACACATATACCCACATCTGAACCCATAATAGAACCGACTACTATACCTATCGTAGCTCAGACCGAAGAGATAGCATTATTACCTACTGCTGAACCGATACTTGAACCGACCACTATATCTAACGTAGCTCAGACCGAAGAGCCAGCATTATTACCCGCTGCTGAACCAACATTGGAACCTACCTTACTACCTACCGAAACACAGACCGAAGAGCCAGTATTATTACCCGCTGTTGAACCAACATCGGAACCAACCTTAATCCCCACAGTAGTGCAGACCGAAGAACCGACATTACTACCCACATCTGAACCGATCATTACTCCATTTGTTGAATCTATATCGGAGTCAGTAGATATATCCGCTGAAGATTCCGCCTACTTTCATTGTGAATCTGTTCCTTCTGGAGCAGAAGTAATCTTTGATGATATAGGACGAGGACCAGCTCCGGTAAATATAACAGTGTCAACTACCGGAATACCAACACATACCATAAAAATGCAATTGCCCGGGTATCAGGACTGGTCAGAAACCAGACCTAATCCCACCCCAGGAATCACAGAGACGGTTAACGCGACCTTATTACTCCTCCCTCCGAATGGTTCAATATCTGTTACATCTTCCCCAACCGGGGCTATGGTTGTTCTCGATGGATCAGGAGTACAAACAACTCCATATATCTTTTCTGAAGTAACCCCTGGATCTCATACCATCGGCATAAGTAAAGACGGATATAACCCATACTCGACCTCTGTCACCGTTTCATCCGGAGCACAGGCCACGGTATTTGCGGCTCTCAGTCCGGTGACGAGTTCAGGTTCTCTCACTGTATCATCAGACCCTTCCAATGCTCTCATTCTTCTCAATAATATTGCCTATGGAATGACACCAGCGCATTTCAATGCGATAGCTGCCGGAACCTATAATTTACAATTAGTAAAACCCGGATACCAGACGGTCTCTAAAACAATCGATATCATTCCAGGGGCAGAAACACCGGTCAGTATTAGTATTCCCCGGCGTATACCAGTGACCGGAACCCTGACAGTCAGATCAACGCCTAGCGGAGGGACGGTAACCCTGGATGGAGAAGTACTCGGGGTAACTCCACTCCGAATAAACCGGCTTATGCCAAATATGTACAGCTTGCGGGTATCAGTACCCGGGTACCTGTCGTGGATTGGGATCATTCACATATATGCAGGAAGAGAGACCTCAATCTTCGCTCCTATTGGTCAGCCACAACCAGTATCGTATACCGGATCCCTTTCAGTACAATCAGAGCCTTCAGGTGCAACGATTACGCTTGATTCAATACCTCTTGGAAAAACACCACTTTTTATCAGGAATGTGGCTGCAGGTTCCCATACTATCTTTCTGGATTACCCAGGTTACCTGCCTTACTCAACCACTGCACAAGTCTGGTCAGAGAGAACAAGGTATATCTCTTCAATCCTGACTATGCAGCCGGTGATCAACCGTACTTCAGATCTTATCACCTTATCAGATGATGCAGCGATCTTTTTCAAAACTCATGGTCGAATAGAGGCACTCAATGCATACAACAATCCTACCAGTGGGTTCAACAGGGATGGGATGTATGTTATCGCCCTGGATATTAATGGAACTATTATCGCTGATGGAGGGAACTCTAACCAAATAGGCCTTAATATTTCAGAGCAGACAGACTCGGGAGGGATTTTTTCAGGTAAACTTATGACAACCCTGGCATCTCACGGTGGTGGACTAATATATGATACAATCCTTGCTGGAGAGAACCCTGCTCAGGTATCCCTGGTATTTATCAGACCTGCCATAAATGGCGTTGTGATAGGAACGGCAATCCCGGTATCAGATATCATATTGCCAGACCCATCTATGGATTCAAAAGCGTTGCAGGATGCGGTTCATGCTGCAGTAATTCTTGCCCGAGATTATAATTGGAAGTCACTAGAAATATATGATGATATCATAAGATCTCTGATTCAGCCAGAAATGTCTCTGTATTCATTTGATCGTAATGAATCTGAGGATGCAGATATCTATGGCGTACATCAATCACAGATAATGAATGCCGCTGCTGACAATGACGGCGGATATTTCTGGATCCTCCATCGGGAGGAACCAGATATCATCAGACTGATTCCTGGGTATGCTGAGGCAGTGGACAGTTTCTGGGGTATATGGGCATCAGCACAACCTGGTGAAAAAGATGTTATCGTGATGATTGATATGAAGACCATTTCGGTATAATTTTTAATGAACTCCTAACATTCGGTTCCCTTTTTTAGCATCACGGATAGAAGTTCATCTCAGAACACAGAGCTTCTAAAAACCCGGTGAGAATAACATGTCGCCGTTTGGCTATGCTCCTGGCACTCTTTGTGTGCATCAGGGATAATAATTTCACTAGCTTGTCATTCATATGATCGATAGCATCGGTGATATTTCCATTTCTCTCCCCTGCAGTTATACATGCACGGGCAATTCCTACTGCTCCTATGGCATCAAGTTTATCGGCATCTGAAAGGATTTGAGCTTCTAATGTTTTGGGTTTGCATGTTGACCGGAACCGATGTGTCAGAATGGCATGGGCTATCGGAGGGATGAGATCAGATGGGTATCCGATAGATGTGAGATAGAGTTCTGCCAACCTTGCCCCCTCCTCTTCATGAGGAATCCCGTTCTTCTCTTCCAAAGGTCTTGCAATATCATGAAAAAGAGAAGCCGGAATTAAAACATCCATGTTCGCCGCTTCTTTCTTACCGATGATTTCGCATAAATTTGTAACCCGAAGGATATGATCTAGCCCATGTGCTCCGTGTTCCTGAAATACCGTGTAAATATGTTCACGTATCTGTTCGATCTTTTTTTCCATATGGTCTTACTCATTTATCTGTAATAGCAGTTTAAATTGTTATACACGAATGATTTTAGGTAAAATCGCGAATATATGAGATAACTGGTCCAATGCATTCGAATATAATCCATTTTATTACACTTCTTTATAACAAAAGGGAACCGTTACTATTTCCCGGCATAATCTAAATAGTATATATGTTACTTATAGCAGCCAGATGCCGTGTGCATTCTGATCATTTCGACGATTTTGCAAATCAGGTTGAACAAATAATTCCCCTTGTCCGGGAAGAGCCAGGATGCACCAGATATGAACTCCACGCGGATGTTTTTGAACAAGGGTTATTCATCTTTAGTGAAGAATGGGAGAGTCAGAAGCATCTTGATGCCCATATTGCCACCCCTCATATGCAAGAATATTTTGCCAGGACTTCAGGATGGATGATCTCACCTGTCGAATTGACATTGTACGAGGTAACAGGGTTAAGTACTGTTAAAATATAACAATTTTTATTATAACTCATTAACTAGTAAGTAATTATTCACGTTGCCCAAATTCGAATATAATCCATAATTTGTAACATGTATGATCCAGGCCTTATTCCCGATAATTCAAAAGATCGATCTTGGCTCTTTGACGAGAAGAACTAAGATGATATCAGTCCTCTATATTGACGATACTCCCGGTCTGCTCAGAGAAGGAAAGCAATTTCTCGAAAGGACAGGAAGTTTCACAGTTAATACAGCAGTATCTGGAATTGATGCACTAAATCTCATCTCTCATACTAAATATGATATCATCATCTCTTCGTATGAAATGGCAGGTATGAGCGGTTTAGAACTTCTTTCCCAGATTCGGGAGAATTATGAGTTCATCCCATTCATATTTATGAGAAATAATCTTCCTTCACATCCCATTGAAGAAGGAGCCTTCCAAGAGGCAGATTATTTCATCATAAGACAAGGAAGCCCTATCCAAATCTATGAAGAACTCTCTATCAAGATTCATCGTGCAGTGAAGAGAAGAAGAAGAGAGCAAGTTCTTCGGAAGCGAAATCAGGAGAAGGAAAACCAAAAAAACCCGTTCCAAGACGGAACCTGGGTAGTTAATGCAGAGGGGACGACTGTCTATGGTGGGGGGGAGATTGCATCAATACTCGGATATCCTATAGAACAACT
>JAZDKH010000265.1:0-2894 GCA_043803325.1 Methanobacteriota archaeon
ACGCTGTTTTTTCTGATAACGAGGATCCCCTTCTTAGGGACGATGATGAACTTTCAGAACTTGCCAGAGCGTTGACACCAGTATTTGATAATATTGCCCGATCAGAGGAGGAACTTCGTGAAAGTGAAGATCGGTACCGAAATGTCGTAGAGAGTCAGACTGAATTTATCTGCAGATTTACCCCGGATGGGAAGCATATTTTTGCAAATCAGGCATATTGCCAATATTTTGGAAAAACTCTGGATGAATTGTTACATAGTAAATTTCTGGCAATAATCCATCCAGATGATATCAAAAGGGTCAGATATCATTTCTCCTCTCTGACTTTAGATACTCCGGTTTCAACGATAGAACATCGGGTCATTATGCCTTCCGGGGAGACACGGTGGCAGCAATGGACTGATATGGTATTTTTTGATCCTAATGGATGTGTAATTGAATATCAGTCTGTGGGGAGGGACATTACTGAACGAAAGCAGATGGAGGCCTCCAACCGGAAACTTGCAGACATTGTGCAACATACACAGGCCGGGATCATGACCGGATCCCATACCAGTATAGATGTTGTGAATCCTGCATATGCCCTGATGCATGGATTTAGTCCAGAAGAAATTGTTGATATATCAGCATTCTCACTCTTTTCACCCGAATTGCAGAAAAGTTTTCCTGAGTACCTGATGAGAGCAGAAAGGGAAGGTCATGTTGTTTTTGAGGCTGATCACCTTCATCATAATGGAAAACGAATTCCAACCCTGAATGATCTCACCGTGATATCAGATCCGGATGGAGTAGTTAGATGGTGGATTCTTAATGTTCAGGATATTTCCGGACACCGGCTGGCCTGGAAGATACTTATGGAGAGTGAATCACTGCGTGAATCTCACCGGCAGCTCAAAGATGTCATCTCCCGTCTCCCTGATGCGACGTTTGTAGTGGATAAGGATGGGTGGGTGATCCTCTGGAATGCGGCGATGGAGCATCTTACCGGAATCAGATCTGAAGATATTATTGGACGGGGTCAATCTGAATATGCTATTCCCTTTTATGGTATAAAGCGCCCTCTTCTTATCGATCTAATCCTGGACCATTCTATTGATTCAGAACAATATTTCTCTGATATTACCCACAATGGAGATATTCTAACTGTGGAAGAGTATCTTTCTGATACGGTCAACGGACCATTGTACCTTTCTTCTGTGGCAAATCCGATATATGATTCCAAAGGGCGGATTATGGGAGCTATAGAGAGCATCCGGGATATCAGTTCAAGAAAAATGGTTGAGAAAGCGCTACTAAAAACGAATGAGAAACTCAACCTGCTCTCTAGTATTACTCGTCATGATATCAGGAATCGTATAACTGTTCTGTTTGGTATCTTGCCTCTGGTGAAACGGATGATTACGGATCCTGATCTGATAGAGATGGTGAATATGCTCGAGAAAGCAGCGTATGCCATTCGGGACCAGATAGAATTCACCCGGGATTATCAGGATATGGGTGTTCACGCCCCGGAGTGGAAGGATGCCGGCGAACTGCTTGATCTGATCTCTCATCAGGGTCTCCTGGCCCATGTACGACTAGAGAATGAACTCCATGGCTTGATAGTGCTCGTTGATCCCCTGCTAGAACGGGTCTTTTATAACCTGATAGACAACGCTATCAGACATGGAGAGAAGATATCCCTGATTGCTGCCTCATATATTCCTGATAACCGGGGGATTGTTATCATTTTTGAGGATAATGGTTCAGGCATTCCTGTTAATCTTAAAGAGAAGATATTTGAAAGGGGGTACGGAAAGAATACCGGGCTTGGGCTCTTCCTAGTCAGAGAGATCTTGTCTATTACTGGTATAATGATCTGTGAAACCGGGATTTATGGAGAAGGAGCCCGGTTTGAGATGCATGTTCCTAATGGCTGTTATAAATTTGAATAGTATTCAAAAAAAAGTTAAAACGCCCAGATCGGAATTCGAATCCGAGTCGTCGGCGTGACAGGCCGACATGATAGGCCACTACACTATCTGGGCATGAATCTGGTCCTATAGAACCTTCTATACGTTATCACTCACTGGTTATAAATCCAGTGTATGAATAATCACTAGAAGGCAGTAGTATCAGTGGATCTTATCTCATTCGGTGACCTATGGTAATAGAATGGATTTAGGGCATCGTTCACATGATCCAGGCAAGTATCATAAGTTCAAGAAAGTAGATGGCGCCTCTTATAATGAGGTTAATCAGTTTTTGCGGAAACGGACATTCATTACCGCGCGGGAATGGGCGATTTCTCGGTTATGTGCCGATTTTCAGACTTCTTCCGGGGCTGAGATGACTTTTATCGGGAGGAATCTTCCTGAACTGGTTCCTTTTATGACCGGGACCTACTCTCCACAGGCAGTGAATCAGGCTCGTAGTTCATTTAAGAAGAAGGTGAGTAAAGCAGGAGCTTCGTTCCTGTATGGGGCGATGTGTGGGTTTTATACTCCTGAGGAACTTGATGATCTGCTTTTTGAGGCGAGTGAAGTTGCCCGTTTCCTGCTTGAGATTGAAAGTACATCAATTGGTGTTGATGATGAGCTAGAGATTGAAGACCAGGTGACCGGAATTATGCGACAGGTTGCTGAGGCTTCTGCACGACTTCTCAAACTACGAGAAGAACAACAGCGTGAAAAACTTGAGAAAAAGCACAAGTCTGGTGATGATTCAGAAGGAGAAGCAAGGTCCGAGAAATCCTTAGTTTCTGATAGTGATGATAGTATTGTGACTGAAATAATAGAGCATAGGTAATCTGATGTGATGTTCATGGTAGAAGAGAAGAAAAAGCAGTTATTTGGGACGAATGGTGTCAGAGGAGTTGTTGGTGAACTGATAACCCCTGAACTGGTTATGAAGAT
>JAZDKH010000266.1:0-2575 GCA_043803325.1 Methanobacteriota archaeon
AGAACCATTCCACATCACCAATATAGTTCAGATATATAACAAAAAGGAAAATTACATATATAATTGCCTATTCGTCGGCCCCACCAAAAGAAATCTTATGTATCACTGATCGTATAACCTCTTCCCCCGACGGCCCAGTCCTTGTCATTCCAAACACTCTGACCACAACCCGGATTATGTCCTGATCAGATATACCCGGACTCTGCAAGAGGACATATCTCACCGCATTAGCGATCTCCTGTGGTGGAATATCCTCAATACATCTTGATTCGGGATCAAAGGCCTGTTTCACCCGAATACCGGTATAGAGATCGGGATCCTTATCCCGATCCCAGAGAAACACCCCATACCCCTCATCCCTAATTAAAATTCCTGCTTCCTTAAAGAACGACTCGATTCGCTCCACAATGGCAGGGCCGAGCCGGCGAATCCCCCAGTGATGGATCACTTTCTTCATCGCATACTCTTTGCAGATAGGCCCTTCGATCTTAACAATATCAGACAGTACCGAGGGAATAACATAATTCGCATCATCAAGGTAGAAATCCTCTTTCGTTCCGAGCAGAACGGGATTTAAATATCGGACGTATGGATGAATATCATGATCAGAATCAGAGCAGAAATGTTTAGTCACCTCCTCTGCATCCCCCGCATCAGGATCATACACGATAAACTGACTTTCATCCTCTTCCTCATCTTCCCCGTGGGGATCTGGAATCCGGGATCGCTCAATAGTTCGCTTGAGAATCGCTCCGATAATTGCAGACTCAATACGCTCGATCTCACGATCCGGATTATCCCACCAGTCAGAAGACCAGACCCGATGGAGTTCCCACCCGAGACCGCGAAGAATTTCGTCCTGAAGCCGAAACCGATCACGGGCAGTCCGGCTCTGCGTAAAGTTCGCTCCATCACATTCAATCCCAAGCAGATACCAACCGGGTTCCTGTGGGTCCTCAACCGCCAGGTCAATCCGGTATCCCCCACACCCTACATACAGGTGAACAGACCGTCCAAGCAGTCGAAGGCGGGCAGCAATCTCTTCTTCAATCGGCGAACTCATACCGAAACTTCCTGATGAGCAGACCTCTGAGATGGCCAGAGTCCCCTGCTGAGCAAATGCAAGGAAGTTCTTCAGAAGTTTCACCCCCTGTGATCGGGTCTGGGAGAGATCTATCTGATCTGACCGAAGAGAGGAAAATACTACAACCTCTTTTCGTGCCCTGGTAATCGCAACATTCAGACGTCGCTCACCACCATCCCGATTCAGTGGACCAAAGTTCATCGAAACCTTCCCGCTATCATCAGGACCATAACCGACTGAGAAGAGGATCAGATCCCGTTCATCACCCTGCACATTCTCAAGGTTTTTGACAAAAACGGCATCCTGACGCTCATCACTGAAAAATTTATCAATTCCGGGAAAATCCCGACGAGCTTTCTCTAGGAGGGCGAGGATCAGATCCTGCTGGCTGGCATTGAAGGTGACAACCCCGATAGAATCACTTCTTGTGACCGGATCGACAAGTCGTCGCACTATCTCAGTCACCACCGCCTCTGCTTCTTTCCTATTAGTCCGGGACCGACCCCGATCAAAAATTCCTCCAATATTTCGGAGCGAGACCACAGAAACCTGGTGTGGGGAGGGGAACGTTACCAGCTGATTTTGGTAAAAATGATAATTACTGAAGGCAATCAGACTCTCATGCCTGCTCCGATAGTGCCAGGTCAGGTGAAGACGAGGAACTCCTGCTGCAATACAATCATCAAGGACGCTTTCAAGTTCAACCAGCCCTGTCTCGGTCTCCTCATCATCTACCCGGGCAAATCCGTTCGTTGGAGGGAGCTGTTTTGGATCACCGACAATAATAGTCTGAATTCCCCTGGCTATCACCCCGATAGCATCCCATACCGGGATCTGAGAGGCTTCATCAAATATCACCAGGTCGAACTGTTTCAGGGAAGGATCCAGATATTGAGCAACCGATATCGGACTCATCAACATGCAGGGTTTCATCTTTGGGAGGACGGTTGGAATCTTCTGAAGAAACATCCGAATCGGCAGATGTCTCCTCTGGAGCTGGACCTGATAGGAGAGAAAAGCGAGTTCACTCTGTTCCTCACCTATCTCTCCGGAAGGGATCCGTGCAGAGAGGAGTGCTTGCACCTCATCCTGGCATACTAGCATGCAGATATCATCAAGTTTTCTGAAAACCGCAATCCTATCCTCAAAATCAGCTTGAACAAAATTTCGAAGTATATCAGAAGAATCTCTGATGTAATCAGTCCACGCCTGATAATAACTCCGGTCAAAGAGATCGATGAGGGAAAGAGATCCCTCTGGATGCATCTCATAATATCTGACGAGATCAGCGAGTCCCATCGAGACCGCTTTCTCCCTAATCTCATCCCAGAAGCACCAGTTATGGAGATCGCTTATATGATCTCGCCACCTGGATAGCCGCGAAAGAACTAATTCAAGATAGCAGGGATCATCTGGATCGCCAAATAAAATATTCGAAGAAGTCCCAAGTAAGGATACGAGTTCATCGATATGAGTGCAGAATGATGGGAA
>JAZDKH010000267.1:0-2196 GCA_043803325.1 Methanobacteriota archaeon
TCACCGGTCTCTCTGATAGACATACCGGTTATAGCCAGAATCTCTCGTGAAATAAAAAGTCCAAATCCGGTATTCTTTCCAAATCCACGGGAAAAAATTTTATTTTTATCAGATAGATTTACTCCGACTCCATTGTCTTCACAGATAAGGGTTAGCCCTGATTGATCAATTCGATATGAGAACCAGACGTCAGTTGCCTTTTCACTGTGCCTGACGGTATTTTCTACTAGAGTGAAGAATACTTTTTCAAGAAGTGGATCTGCAAATATCATTACCCCCTTGAGGTCTCCATGATATGCGAGTTGAACTGAAAAAATTATTCCTTTCACTTTTTGGAGATGTTTTAAGAGCAGTTCACGGATTCGTTCAATATCTTCATGTTCAATGATATCTTCCCACGTAAAATTTTTGGGAGAGTAATCATACTCATATCCTAGAATTTCGGCCCATTGTTTCCCAATATCCAGCCTCAGGGTCTTGAAATTATATTCCCAGATGCCGATATGGGTTCCATCAATCGCAAGTTGCAGTCTCTCCTGACTCTCCCGAAGCTCTTTTTCCATTCTTTTTCTCTGTGAGATATCTCGGAACGTGAAGATTCGTCCGATTATTTCATTTCTAGAGAGCAAGGGAAAATCAGATACTTCGTAATCGGACATCTCCTGGTTTACTCTGATAGTAATCTCTCGCCTATTCTCTTTTGGCTCATTCCAAAAATTGGTCATTGAACTGACTGCGGGTATTACCTCATTGATAGATGTCCCGATTGCGTTCGATGATGACCATTCACAGATTTTAACTGCTGCCGGATTGAGATCAACGATTCGGTACTGTCTGTCTGTGGCAACTACTCCATCATGCATACTCGAAAATAGTGATGCATTAGCAACTGGAACAGTTATGAAGAGTTGATATCTGATAATCCCTAAAGCGATTAAGAGTCCAACAATGGTGAATGAGAATGGGGTAAGGTCAATTGGTGGATAATTTTCAGGATGTGTAATATATACGATGTTCAAAATAAACGGAACGCTACATGAGATGAAAAGAATCATGGTTTGTTTCCGATAGAGATCTGTCGGACCAAATAACCGGGATGTAATGAGGATAAAGGCAATAAGGATGAGGAGATATGAATAAATGATTGTGATCGGAAATAAGGCACCATGACTAAAATGCCAAAATACTCCTCCCATAACATTTTCTGGTGTTATAGCAGTATAGAATAAGGAATGCAGTGGATTTGTTGCAACAAGAATTACATTTAATGCAGGGATAATAAAAAGGAGAAATATGTTTTTTCTGGTCAGATATTGGTCAAGGCCGGTAAAAATGAGTATCAGAAGAAACCAGGCAACTGGAACGGTTACTACTGCCGGGTACACTGTTGTATTTATGATATAGGTTAAGGTGGGGTCTGTTGTTTGGGTTATTAATCCATCCCCTATTGTCCAGACTGTTGTTGCCACCATCAGGAGCATGAATGGATGAGAAATGAGAATATTCCGATTTTTCCATCCATAAATTGCAAGGAATGCTGTGATAACTGCAGATATTGGATATAGAATAAAAAATAAAGGAGTTGATATCATATATTGCCCTAATTATCTTCTTTAATGAGATTAGAGATATAATGGTCTGATTATATCTTTTTTTGGTTCAATTATAGTTCCATAGGTTTTATATTATTGTCATCTGAAAGAGAGAAACTACATCGTTGAGATTAATTATTTTATTCTTATCAAAATCGAATGGCCACCAGGGTTCGTGATTCATAACAAAATCAATATTATGGAAAAAAATAACGATATCATTCAGATCACATCTTCCATTTCCATTGATATCCTCATATAGCCCGTCTTGATTGGGATCAGTCGGTGGAGGGAACGTCCCACGGACAAGGTTGGAAAATGACATAATCTCACCGACAGATACCGGAAGAGCAGTATATCCTGAACCATATCTGGTTCCATCATCAGCAGTCGCTTCATTCAGTGTACATTGAATGAGTCCTGACCCTCTGGAACTCCCAATAATTGAGATATTAACCAGGACGGCATCCCCGGTCCCATTTCGGATCCGATCACTCGCATCTCCTCCCTTGATGAGAAGTCGGTTCGTATCAAGCCATATTATTTGAGGATTAGTGGTCCATGAAGGAAATCCGGAGAAATAAAATGAAAAAGGTGCGTCTGA
>JAZDKH010000268.1:0-2702 GCA_043803325.1 Methanobacteriota archaeon
GGACTAATTTATCCAGTTCCAGAAGTCTGGGCAGATATCCAAGACCTGAAAGGACAATAAGGACTGCAATATGGGTTCCTTGTCTCGCTGCACATGGACTGTCACCGGACCTGAGTTCATACCCATCTATACTGTCATCGATCCATTTTCTCACTGCCATAAATCCCTTCATTGAGAGTTCTTCCTCAGGTCCGATAAGAAGAATGAGGGCTTTTCTGGCAGAAGAGAGATCAGCGGCGGCAGATATTTCCCGGTATACTGCACGCTCCGCCAGTTTTACGATTCTTCCTGCCCGTTCCTGGCGGTTTACAATCGACTCTTCTTTCTGTCTGAAGAGGCTTATCCTAGGGCGCTCTCCGAGTGATTCTTCTGCTAAACCGATGGTAATAAGATCCATACCGGTGATGGTGTTAAGTATCTCTCTGGTATCAAGCACCATTTGTGGGGGGGTATCCTGAATTTCCCCCGCCTGAATTAAGAGCCTGATACGACGTGCAATCTGATAATTTACCTGAATATATGGATCTTCATCTAACTTTTCATTTGATCCGGGTGCCCAGAATTTATCTGTTATCCCTTGCACCTTCTGCTGAGAGGCAGATTCCATCTGTTCTCTCACTTTGCCTATCCATAGTTGATTATCAAAGACGATGACCCCATCAAGAAGTTTACGAATTTTTCGCATGTTGAGAGCAGCTCGTTTCAGTCTGTCTTTACCTTCGGCGTCTGATGGAAGAGTTACCAACCCGAAAACGGGTTCAAACATTGACTCTTTGATTATCTCAACCAAATGGGGGATAAGGTCAATAAGTCCTCCTCCAAGACCGGCACAAAGGAGGACTGCATCATGACCCTTTGAATCAAAGGTTCGAAGCGTAGCTTTTACTTCGTCGATAGTGAAACTCGTGGTCAGGAGCTCAGGAGAACAGATATCATCACGAGGGAAATAAAATTTCGATGTTCTTTCAATATTTACAAGATTATCAAGGACTTTTGGATCATTATCCACCGCTATTGCATGGACTGCAGTGCCACGGGTTGATCTGATGGTTGGTTCTGCTATCGCATCAGCAATTCTGCTGCCAGCCGTTCCAAGTCCAATTACCAAAAGTCTCATACAGTTACCCGTCGTTTGATGCTACTCAACATATCGTTGAATGGTATACATGTATCATCCTGATATCATAAAGAGTATCTGGGGGGACTTCGTGAAAATGCGGTCGTGGATGTAGATATCCACGTTATCTCAATGCGTCTGCGATTATTTTTTGATATGATTTGAGTTTTTTTGAGAATATCAGGGAAAAAATCTGGTATTCAGATATGAATGGCGGATTATTGGAGATTCAAATAATAATGTTTTTACCGGTTCGGGTTTTATTACTCAATTGAGGTGTACGCCTTGACTTATGGAATAGAATTCGTCCCAGGAAACATTAACGTTAAACAGGTCGTCAATTACTGCAAGATCGCAGAGTCAAAGGACATTGATTTCGCCTGGATTACCAACCACTACAACAATCGCCACTGCTACCCGACCCTTGCGGCTATTGCAATGGAAACCACAACCCTGAAGATGGGACCGGGTATCATGAACGCCTTTACTGACACTCCGGCAGCAATGGCCTCATTCGCCTGCACACTGAATGAGATATCTGATGGCCGTGCCGTCATGGGAATCGGACCTGGTGATCTTTCAACCCTTCCAAAGCTTGCAATCAGCCCAGACAAGCCGGTTGGACGCCTCGAGGAAGCAGTTATCCAGATGCGCAAACTCTGGATGGGAGAGCAGGTTTCAAAGAGCGGCATGAAGTTCTTTGATTACGATGGTGCCAAGCTGACTGGTGTCTCACTTCCAGGAAAGAAGGGTATTCCAGTATACATTGGTGCCCAGGGACCCAAAGTTCTCGAACTGGCCGGGACTCTCGGTGACGGTGCCCTGATCAATGCATCCAACCCGAAAGACTTCGCTGTTGCTATCCCGATCATCAAGGCAGCCTGTGAGAAGGTTGGGAAGAAGAACTTTGACATTGGTGCATACACCGCTATGTCCATTGACATGAACGAGAAGAAGGCACGGAACGCAGCAAAGATTGTTGCCGCATTCATCGCTGCCGGATCTCCTGAGCCACTCCTTCAGCGTCACGGACTCGATCTTGCCAAGGTTGCAAACATCAAGGCAGCTCTTGCAAAGTTCGACTTTAAGACTGCAGGTGAGAATGTTGATGACGCAACCATCGACGCATTTACTATTGCAGGAAATCCTGACACGGTCAAGCAGAAGTGTGAGGATCTCACCAAATCCGGTGTGACCCAGATCATCTTCGGCTCACCACTCGGTCCGGATATGGTTAACTCCATCCGTCTGCTTGGTAAGTACATAGTTTAAATTTCATATCAAACTCCTTTTTTCGGTTCATATTTATATTGGGGCGTCAAACACGAAATGTGAGGCGCATCAGATGTTTTCATCAATCCGGATAGATCATTCTGGCGGTTTTATCGAGTATCGCACTGAGAATCATACCGGTTTTCGCACCCGTATATGCCCGGAGCGTCTTAAGCGGGGGATAGGTTTCTCAATGGTTCCGGATTATTCTTCAGAAGGTTGTCCGTTCTGCCCGGATCTTATCAATACGGTGACTCCAGTCTTTTCTGACGGGTCACGAATATATTCCGGTGAAAGTGTTACATTTCCAAAT
>JAZDKH010000269.1:0-3607 GCA_043803325.1 Methanobacteriota archaeon
GCCAATTTATGGTTTTTCCTGATATCGGCTCATCGTGGAAAATTGTGGGTTGTTTAACTTACCCACAAAATGTTGGGAATAGTCATTTATTCTCCGTACATCCACTTCCAGAAGTCTCGGTTTCTCTTTTCCTGAGAAGAAGAGAAGTACTCTCCACATAGATCTGGTCCGTAATGAATGATCAGATCGTACAGACGATATGGATAAAAGAGATAGATCATCAACGAATCTGAAGGCAGATGATATTTCAAAGCCATACTCTCACGACTGAGAAATATCCTGTTTAAAGTCGGCCGTATCAGTTTGAGAATACCTGGTTTTGAATTTGATATTTTGAACGATACACTATGTCTGGTATCTTTCCGCTGTATCTCACCAATTGCTTCGATCAGATAGCAATCAGGGATTTCTGAGGAAAATCCCTTCTGTTTTACTGTTTCTAAAATATCAGACCCGGTGATCAGGTCGGTGAGTGCAAGAGTTAGCAAGAGTGGACGTTCTAATGTTAGATCTCTTGCTAATACGAATAGCCGTTCCCAGTCAATATGGCCTCTGAATTTATTGTAGATTTGCTCTATGTCGTAAAATTCCCTGATACCCAGATTAAATGTATGATGAACGGTCTGATGGATTGCACTGTGGAAGATAAGATCCTCATGAGTCATGAGATAGGTTTTTGCCCCAACAAGCATTCCCGGCCTTGCCCGACTCAAAAATATCTCCCCTAATGCAATCTCCCGCTCACCTATACTATGGGCGTCAATTACATTCCAATGCAGTTCAACTTTCACACCCGAGGAATGAATATAATAACCGGGGCCGTGATGATCAAATCTTCGGCATTCATCACTCACACTAAATTTTTCAGTAGCATGATATCCGAGACTCTGTAATGTTGCAATTGCTTTTGCCATATCTTCCCATCGTACCATAAGATCAAGGTCAAGCATTTGGCGAACTGATGGGCGTTCATAGACTGCATACGCGAGATAGGCTCCTTTGAGCGGCATTACACGAATCGCATTTTCATCAAAAGAAGTAAGCATTCTTCCAAGTTCACGGGAAATTGTGAGGTTTCGTCCGCTATTCATATGATACATTGACCTGAGTTCTTCAAGGATCTCAGGAGGTGGCTGGATCTTCTGGTTCTGTTTCAGCATGAAGAAGAGTAACGGGATTACCCGCATCCGGTTAGCGAATGAAACGATATAAGGCCAATGGTCTTGTGGAATTGAATCCAGGCTGAAATGTGATGGACTCAGAAGTTGAACAAGTTCATAAAATGGTGTATCAATTTCAAGGGCTTGAGATAATGAGAGCATAATTCGATTCCTGTACCTTCCGTATTGCATTATTCTTAAGTCATTCACTCATTGCGAAGTATGTAATCAGAAATTCAGGAGATCCAGAGACGAATATATGTCGTGTAATCCAGGGTACATAACAACCATAAACACGTAATTTATCTCTCCTTGCTCATCATTCCTTTCTCCACCCGGTACACCCGGTCTGCCAGTCTGAGGAGACTTTCCCGGTGAGTGATAACAACCATGGTTCTTCCTGAACAGGCACTTAAAAACTCCCTGACCAGTAGTTCTTCTGTCTCAATGTCGAGATGAGCGGTTGGTTCATCAAGGATCATGATCATTGCATCCCGCAAAAACGCTCGAGCTATGGCTATCCGTTGTTTCTGTCCTCCTGAAAGTTTACTCCCCCGTTCTCCGACAATTGTCTCATACCCGTTTTGGAGCCTGATAATTTCATCATGAATACCGGCTGACCGGGCAGCTAGCATTATCTCCTCGTCACTCGCTTCCGGTCTGCTGTACCTGATATTGTTCATCACGGTATCATGGAAGAGCATGAGATCCTGGGAGACCACCGCTATCTGATTTCTGATCCAGGCTGGGTTCAGATTAGCATAATCATAACCATCAATGAGTATCTTCCCCTGATTAGGGCGATAAAACTTAAGAAGCAGACTGATAAATGTCGTCTTTCCTGCCCCGGTCTGACCGACGATTCCAATACGGTCGCCGGGTTGTATCTCCAGGCTCATATCTCTTAGTACCGGAGTATCACGATCATAGGAAAATGAAACCAGATCCACAAAAATGTGCCCGCGTGTTCTGCTATCAGGATAGATCAGTGTCTTTTTCGGGTCGTCATGCTCATACTCGGTAGTTATATCAAGGAGTTCTTTTACTCTTCCGGCAGCAAGGGCGGTTCCCTGTAGATTAAGTGGCATCTGCAGGAACGTTGAGATTGCTCCGGTAAGTTGCGGGTACATTGCAAGGAATGCAGTATATGATCCGATGGACATCTGGTTTGAGAGGACGAGGCTCCCTCCATAGAGCATAACAATAAGCCTGACAATATTGGTGAATGCCATCTTGACCCCGCCTGTCACCTGCCCAAAGAGCATGCTGGCGATGTTGAGCGAGATATTGTCGAGGGTTCGTTTCATGTACCGGTTCAGTTCCCGCTCTTCTGCTGCATGGGTTTTAATCAGGTCGATTGAACTGAAGATATCCTGTCCATCAGCAGACATTTGTAAGCCGGACTCCCGCATCCTAATACTATAAGATCGGTTGAACCTAACAACCCAGTAACTGATGATAACCGATACCGGCACGGTCACCATTACAAAGAGCGTGAGGGGAAGCGATAAGGCAGAGAGGATGGTTGCAGTCACACAGAGCGATGTACCTGCAGTGATGATGCTCTGGAGGAAATTCCCTGATATTCCGGCAAGACCCCCGGTATCTGAACTAATCCTGGCAAGAAGGTATCCGCTCCTGGTAGATTTGAAGTAAGAGACCGGGTACTTCATTACATGGGTGAAGACCGCCATCTTCACCCGGTACCCGTACTCGGTATTGATCCGATAGTTGATGAGTGAAAGCTCGTTTCCGATGAGGTATCTGACAATTGAGACGCCGGCAAGTGTTCCGATCAAAAGTGGCAATGATGATAGAATTTGTGAGGCAAAAGGGACGAGAACTGCCAGATGATGAGCGGAGAGTGTATCCAGGACCGGCTCTATACTCTGGTGCATGAAGATATAGTCGATGATCCATTTCCCGGAGAGCGGGAGAGCAGTCCCGAGGAGTGATGAGATGAAGGTGAGAATAAGCGATGAAATGATTGCATATCTTAATGGGATGAGATACCGGGTAAAATAGAGTATATCGCGATATTTAAACTCTCCATCTTTGCCAGGAGGTACATATGTTAGAGAATCTCTCAGAAGACGAAGTCGACCCCGCAAGGGAACTTTACCAATGGGATTGTTTGAGGAAGTCACGAGGAGATCACTATCATTATATCAGATTTGTGGGTTCGTTGGAGATATCAATCAATAGGTGGAATGGTTCAGGACATCGGTTACCTTTTCATTTGCTAAACCGTCCGCAGATCCTGTACCACACGCAGATTGAGATTCGGTACCTACAGGACATCCGTGCCTTCCGTCAGTTGGATAGGAAGCTCCAATTCCAACCTGTGCACATGCATCATCTACCCCAATACCACTCACTGTTGCTCCACTCCCATTGTTACTATATCATGATCCAGTCAATCGGGTGGTTCAAGACAGTTAAAATTG
>JAZDKH010000270.1:0-7683 GCA_043803325.1 Methanobacteriota archaeon
AGGAAGGAGAACCATATCAAGGTATGGGTTGGGTGAAAAAAATTTAATGAATAGATGATGAGGCGATGAGATGAAAATTATTCTCGAGTAGGAGTTTAATTGCTTCTTCGCCCTGGTCTACTCTTAGAATTAGGACTGCTCTGTCTTTGCCTGAGTACGCATACGAGTACTCAATATTGATCATTGCATCAGAGAGTCGTGATGCGATCTCATACAGGCCACCTGGAACGTCCCTCATCTCAACTGCGATCACATGGGTGAATGCGACATTCATGCCGAGTGAGGAGAGTTTCTGAAATGCAAGATCGGGTTTGTCTACGAGGGCTCTTATGACTCCGAAACCATCTGCTTCAGCAATGGAAAATGCCAGAATGTTGACACCTTCTTCCTGACATGCTTTTGCCATTGTTGCAAGTCTGCCTGGTTTGTTCTCAGAGAATACAGAGATCTGACGAATCATATAGTTTTCACAGTTCATTTACAACCTCCTCCTGTCTGTTACCCGTTTTGCTTTCCCTTCAAATCTAGGGAGCGATCCTGCTTCAACCAGCTCTACTGATACTGCGACGTTCAGGGAACTTCTCAGGACTCGTTCAACCTTTGCTTTGACCCGCATCAGGTCAGTGATCTTATCTGAGAATGCATCCTGAGGGATCTCTACCTTTACCAGGAGATCATCAAGAGCCCCCTTCCGATCCACCTCAATCATAAAATGCTCGCCAACCTCAGCGATACCAAGGAGGGCATGTTCAATCTGGCTTGGGAAGACATTGATTCCTCTAATAATAAGCATATCGTCTACCCGGCCTGAGAGCCGTTCAAGCCTTGGATGGGTTCTGCCACATGGGCAAATTCCTTCCCTGATGGATGTTATGTCCCCGGTCCGGTACCTGATTATTGGTAGCCCTTCTTTCTGAAGCATGGTGACTACTAGTTCACCACTCTGTCCTGGAGGAAGTGGTTTTTGTGTGTCCGGGTCAAGAATCTCTGAATAGATGAGATCTCCCCAAAGATGGGGTCCTTGCTGCTTTTCACATTCACAAAAGAGCGGGCCTGATAGTTCACTGGTTCCGTAGATGTCATATGCATCAACACCGAGCCAGTCACGGATCCGCAGTCTCATCTGTTCACTCCAGGGTTCAGCGCCTACAATGGCTTTTCTGAGCCTGGTATTATCCTTGATAGATATCCCCATCTTTTCAGCGACTTCACCCATGTGGAGCAGGTATGATGGGGTACAGGCAATGGCAGTCACCCGCAGATCCTGTATCATTTCAATCTGACGTTCCGTATTCCCCACTGATGCCGGAACAACGGTTGCTCCAACCCGTTCAGCGCCATAATGAAGACCCAGTCCACCGGTAAAGAGACCGTACCCATAGCTTACCTGCATGACATCACCTCTCCCGATTCCGGCAGAGGTCAGGGCACGAGCTAGTGACTCAGTCCAGTTGTAGATATCATTTCGGGTATATCCTACCACGGTAGGTTTTCCAGTAGTTCCGGAAGATACATGATATCGTACCAGTTCTTCCGGTTCGCTCATGATAAGACCATCAGGGTAATTATCCCTGAGATCTTGTTTAGACATGAAAGGGAGTCTGGAGATATCGGCAAGTGAGGTGATATCATCAGGATGGACACCGATCTCTTTCATCCGGGTATGATAAAAGGTTGAGAAACTGTATACCCGATAGACCAGAGTCTTGAGCAGCCTGAATTGAAGACGCTCAAGTCCGTCGAGCGGCATCTCTTCAATTCGAGGATCCCAAAACCTCATCTACATCCCTCCCCGTCTGTCAATAACCCGTTTTGATTTTCCTTCAAATCTGGGCAAAGAGCCGGGTTCTACGAGTTTTACCGTGGTTCTAAGTTCTAATACATCTCTAAGAGATTTTGCTACCCGGTTTTGAAGGTTTTTCAGGTCTCCAAGTTCTCCCTTGAAATATCCTGGTGAAACCTCGACATCGATTGTCATCTCATCCATATGATTTACCCGATCTACATAAACCATGTAATGGTTCCCAATCTCAGGAATCTCAAGCAGGACATGCTCTATCTGGCTTGGAAAAACATTAATTCCTCTGATTACAAGCATGTCGTCACTTCTCCCGGTGAATCGTGCTAATTTCGGTCCGCGTCCGCATGGGCACTCATCATCGAGGAGCATGGTGATGTCCCCGGTTCGGTATCTTACTAAGGGCATCGCCTCTTTCACGAGCGGGGTTACCACAAGCTCTCCCCGCTCTCCGGGCCCAAGTTGTTCTCCGGTCTTTGGATCGATGATCTCGACAAGGAAACAGTCATGCCAGATATGCAGGCCTGAATGCTCCTGGCACTCAAACGCGACACCGGGACCGTAGAGTTCGCTCATTCCATAACTGTCAAATGCTTCTACACCGAGTTTTTTCTCCAGGTCTTTTCGCATGGCGTCAGACCATGGTTCAGCTCCGAACATCCCGGTCTTGAGACCGGAGAGGTCAGCCTCCATCTCTTCTGCAGCTTCTGCGAGATGCAGAGCGTAACTCGGGGTACAGTGTATTGCGGTTACCCCAAAGTCCTGAATCATCTCTATCTGGCGCTTGGTATTCCCTGTGGCACTTGGTACCGTCGTCATTCCGACTTTTTCCGCCCCGTAATGGAATCCGAGACCACCGGTAAACATCCCGTAATTGACCATATTCTGAAAGACATCATCTCTGGTAAGTCCAACCATGGTAAGGTTTCTGGCGATCAGATCTGACCACTTTTCAAGATCTCCTTTTGTATATCCCACTACGGTTGGCTTTCCTGTGGTCCCGGATGTGGTATGGATTCTGACGATATCCCGTTTTGGGACAGCAAGAAATCCAAATGGATATCCTCCCCGGAGATCCGTCTTCCTGGTGAACGGTAGTTTCTGCAGGTCTTCAAGGCTTTTTATGTCGGCAGGGGCGATACCAGCCGCTTTAAATTTTTCTTTGTAAAACCCAACCTCACTACACTGAGATACTGTCTGCCGAAGCCGTTTCAGTTGTAGATCCCGGAGATCAGCCGGGCTTATCGTCTCTTTTGCTTTGTCCCAGAACATACACCAGGCACCCGATTATTTCACCCCTGCAATCCTCAGGGATCAGGGGTATTGCACAATAGTTGTGGCCGAAAACTCATAATCCTTGTTATAGTGTGTCATGGTATTTTCGATAATAGAAAGGAAATTTTAGGATGTGTTTTATGGGGTACTATTATATGCAATAAAAATAATTAACCGATAGGATATACACATGCCGGAAATAGGTGAAATGATAATGCAACCAATATCGGGAACATTCAGCATAACAATTGCCATCCTCCCGTTCGTTATCGCTGCTGTGGTTATTCTGATTATTGGCTGGATAACTGGAAGAATTCTGGGAAAGATAGGTTCGGTCATCCTGACAAAGGCTGGATGTTGCCCTTCATTGGAAAGGACATCGATTGGAAAAACCCTTATTAATTCAGGATGCACTGTCCCAATAGCAGCAGACTACCTGATCCGGGTCATTGTGTATCTGCTGGCTATTATGTCTGCAGCAGATACTCTCGAAATAGAATCTCTCAAGACAATTCTATCTAATGTTTTATTTTTTATTCCAAATATCATTGCCTTTATTCTCATTATGGCAATTGGGCTTCTTCTTGTTGATTATTTTTCTGATTTTATTACCACTCTGGGAGAGACCGCAGATATCAACCTGATTGGACCCATATTGGTCCTACTTCGCATGTTCCTGTATTTTATTGTGGTCATGCTTGCCTTGACCCAGCTGCGTATACAACTTGATATCATCTATGCGTTCATCATTCCCCTTGCCTGGGGTGTAGGTCTTGGAATCGGTGCTGCAATCGCAATTATTTTTGGTTGGGGCCTGAAGGAAAAAAGTCCGGAGATTATTGATCTACTCCTCCATCGGATGAAGGAGAGATAAGTCGGGATTTACGTGATTAATCCCTCTATTTTTTGATCAACTCAATATAGGAGTTGGTGGATACTAAAATCTAAAATCATGCAGTTTTGATCTGAGAAACAGCTTCAAGGCCAAGCATCTCAATAGCCATCTCTTTCATCTTGAACTTCTGAATTTTCCCTGATACGGTGATCGGTACTGTGTCAACAAATGCGTAGTACCGCGGAACCTTATATCTGGCAATCTTTCCTTTGCAGAATTCACGAACATCGTCATCAGTCATGGTCTCCCCTTTATTCAGGATGATCCATGCCATGAGTTCCTCGCCGTACTTTTCATCCGGAACGCCGATGACATATACGTCAGCGATCTTTGGATGGTGGTGCAGATACTCTTCGATCTCCCGCGGATAGATATTTTCACCACCACGAATAACCATGTCCTTGAGGCGCCCTTCGATATGGACAAACATCTCTGGATCAAATGACCCGAGATCACCGGTGTGGATCCAGCCGTGTTCATCCTTTGTCTGCCTGGTAGCGGTGGGATTATTGTAATAACAGCGCATTGCCATATATCCACGTGCGCAGATCTCTCCCACCTCTCCCATCGGAAGAACCTTTTTCGTTTCAGGATCTACGATCTTGAGTTCGGTATGGGGGAAGACCCGACCAACAGTAGTGACCCGTTTTTCGAGTGGATCTTTTGTAGTGGTCATAGTTACCCCGGGAGATGTCTCGGTCTGACCATATACAATCACTACTTCAGACATATGCATCTTGGATGAGATCTCTTTCATGGTCTCAATAGGACAGGGTGATCCAGCCATGATTCCGGTCCGGAGCGAACGAAGATCATACTTTGAAAAATTCGGGTGCCGGAGTTCTGCGATGAACATGGTTGGAACCCCATGTACTGCAGTACATCGTTCTGCCTCGATTGTTTTGAGCACATCTTCAGGGTCAAAAGATGGTGCAGGAATCACCATGGTTGATCCGTTCGATGCACATGCCATATTGGAGAGAACCATTCCGAAACAATGGTAGAATGGGACCGGGATGCAAAGGCGGTCTCTCTCTGTAAAACCCATTCCTTTACCTATCATATACCCGTTATTGAGGACCCCATGATGAGTGAGGACAACTCCCTTGGGGTATCCGGTGGTGCCTGATGTATACTGGATATTTATTGCATCATCAAAGTTCAGTGAATCAGCCCGTTCCTGAAGTTCTTCCGGGCTGATACCCTCACCGCGTTTCAAGAGTTCATCCCAGGTAAACATCCCGTTATAAGGAATGTTTCCCATAAAAACCGCGGTTTTAAGGAAGGGGAACTTTTCAGAGAGGATTCTTCCCGGGCGGGACTCGTATGCTTCTGGACATGCTTCATAGAACATGCCGACATAATCCGAAGTCTTGAATCTGCCCTGAATAATAATTAGTTTAATTTCAGACTGTTTCAGGCAGTAATCAAGTTCAAACGTCCGATATGCGGGGTTGATATTGACCATTATCGCCCCAATCTTTGCGGTAGCGAATTGGACAATGATCCATTCGGCATAGTTCATTGCCCAGATACCCACCCGATCCCCTTTGCCGATGTCCATTGCCATCAGCCCCCGACCAACCTTGTCAACTTCATCCCTGAACTGACGGTAGGTCAGACGGACGTTCTGAAATGGTGCTACCACCGCTTCGGTATCGGGATAACGGGCACATATCTGGTCCAGCATCTCCCCTATGGTTAAACCTACCAGTGGGAAATCTGACGTACCGCATGAGTAACTCAGTTCAGGCGCCTTCTGATCAGCCATTGATTAGTACTGAACATCATGAAGATTTATCCCTCACGCTGCACCAGATCAGATCGGCAGATCATAACCCTTAAGTGAATGCAAGGAGACATTAGTGAGCACAAGGGGTCGTGGCCTAGTCCGGCATGGCGACAGGCTCCAGCGGTCTTTGTAATCCGTGCAGATGATGACACATGGGTCTTCTGATTCAGTGATGATCCGTTGGAGCACTGATGCTTCGGATACATAACGGAGAGACCTGTCGATCGTGAGTTCAAATCTCACCGACCCCACATTTTTCAGAAATTTATTCTTCACGGTTTTATCCGCTCGCTTGTTGTCCTGATAATATCTGGTCATTTATATTTCTGATATTTCAGCTCTGCGGCAGGTGTCTTTATAGATCAATCGCAGATACATATGCAGAAGGTATACAGATGTATCTCATAGGCGAAGCCCTCATTGGCGATGGTGCTGAACTGGCCCATATAGACCTTATCATAGGTGATAAGAACGGACCGGTCGGCAATGCATTTGCCAACTCATTCTCCCAGCTATCTGCAGGACACACCCCGCTCCTTGCAGTAGTCAGGCCAAATCTCCTGACAAAGCCGGCAACTCTGGTCATCCCGAAGGTCACCCTCAAGACGGGCGCCCAGGTCACCGAGATGTTTGGCCCGGTCCAGGCTGCTGTTGCGAAGGCAGTTGCTGATTGTGTTGAAGAAGGAATGTTTGCCGGACAGGATCTGAACAATCTGGTCATTCTTGCAAGCGCATTTCTCCACCCTGATGCAAAAGACTACAACCGAATCTACCGGTACAATTACGGTGCTGTCAAGCTCGCGTTGAATCGTGCATTTGAGCAGTTCCCAGATGAGAAGACGCTCATTCACGAGAAAGATCGGGCTGCACATGCAGTGATGGGATTCAAGGTTCCTCGGCTCTGGGATCCACCATACCTCCAGGTAGCCTTAGATATTGTAGACCTTGGCAAGCTCAGATCCGTTCTCTCATCTCTGCCTGAGAATGACCATCTGATCATTGAAGCAGGAACCCCGCTCATCAAGAAGTTTGGTCTGAATGTTATCTCAGAGATCCGGGCAATCAAACCGAACGCCTTCATTGTCGCTGACATGAAGATCCTTGATACCGGAAATCTTGAGGCCAGGATGGCAGCTGATGCATCAGCTGATGCGGTTGTCGTATCAGGTCTTGCCCCAGTAAGTACCATTGAAAAGGCAATTATTGAGGCACGCAAGACCGGCATCTACTCAGTCATTGATATGCTGAATGTTGATGATCCGGTAAGCCTTATTAAGGCCCTGAAGGCCAAGCCTGACATCGTGGAACTCCACCGGGCTATTGATGCAGAATCCTCGGCTCATGCATGGGGCAATATCAAGGATATGAAGGCAGCCGCCGGAGGGAAACTTCTGGTTGCGACTGCCGGTGGTATCCGGGTTCCTGTTGTCAAAGAGGCTCTCAAGTCTGGTGCTGATATCCTTGTTGTTGGTCGGGCAATCACTGCCAGCAAGGATGTTCACCATTCAGCTGAGGAGTTCCTTGAGCAGCTGAACAAAGAAGAGATCGATCAGTTCCGTATCATGACCGATTTCTAAAAATTTCTTAATAACCGCTCCGCGGTTCTTTTTGGATCTCTATTTCGTCCTTGTGGGATTTTATTCCCAGGACTATCCAATGTTTTTGACGATATCATTGGAGACTGAGTGGAAATTGTCCCATGCACCCACAGTCTTCGCTTCTGCACTTTCATACACATTTCTTCCCGGTGTAAGACTCAGTTCCTCGAACTACTGGAGCGATAGTACCCCCGGCTGATTCGTAACTGGTGCAACCCAAGGGTTATCGTCAATGATCTCCTGGATGAGAGCCAGAAAAATCGCAACAGTTTCAATCGGAGTCGTCAGTTTCCGCTCTGCGGATTTTACTTTTCCTTTGCAGTGA
>JAZDKH010000271.1:0-2356 GCA_043803325.1 Methanobacteriota archaeon
CAGCGAAGAACAGTTCTCAAATCTCAATGACCTTACGTTTGCATTTATCAGAGATCCTGTAGCATGGGAAGATGCAAAACGACATATTGGAAGAGGATATCTTACCCGGTGGCTTGAAAAGTCAGAACAGTACGGAGCAGCCGTAGAAGTTGAAAAATTTATCGAAAAATACCAAAATGAAGATGAACGCCTTCTCTATATTGCAGCCAGATTTAACCCGGATATCCCATTCACCTATCTTGGGAAACCTCTGGATGTTTCCAGTATTGTCGAGTATTTAACCGCATATCAAAACCGGAATAATGATGAGATCGAGAAGAAGATCATCTCCATGATCTTCTCCGGTGATCTCCACCGGATTTACTTGATATATTCAGATATTATCAGGCAACCTAATGAGGTATCTCTGCTCACCAGAATGTTTTCCTGGCTCTTTGCAAATACCAGGGGGATAGATGAGAAGAAGAGACTGTACGAGTACCTCCGGATTCTCAAAGAACGCGAAGAGATCGGCCCCCCTCAGGAGTGGGATGCAAAAGCAGTACTCATACTGATTGATATTCGGGAACTCTTTCTCAGGCAGGGGTATAATCATGATGCAAGTACCTGCGAAGAAGACCTCGCCATTGCAACCAATCAGGCACTCATTTCGGCGACGATAGAACCCGATCTTCTCGTGGCTCTGGCTTCGGCGTCTGAAGAATTCGGACAAATCCAGGCGGTGGCGCCCTGTCTCAAAAAAGCATCAGAGGCTGACATCAGGGTAATCAGCCTCCTATTTTCTAGAAAAACGCGGATTCTCCGATTCAAACTCTACAAGCGACTCAGAATAATGTACGAAACAAATGTTCACGCTCTCTCTTCAGAACCCTGGCATGAGCCAGTGCAATTTTGGAGAGATCTCTTCTTTATCCTACTGAGTAAAGGAGATTTCCCACTCGCATTATCGGCATCAGAACGTATTATCGAGATGGACAGGTTGAATGCTGAAGGGTGGGTGATGCGGGGGATAACCCTTTCCCGGATTGGTAGAGTGAAAGAGGCAGAATATTTCCTATCAAGCAAGATTGTGCAGTCATCAACAAATCCATGGATATGGCAGCTCGTTGGAGAGTACTATGCAGGACAAAGCAAGTTTGATGAGGCAGAGAAGAATTATCAAAAAGGACTTGAGTATGATACAACGCATACCGGTTCACTCGCAGGCCTGATTCAGATCTATTCTTCACAGAAGAGATATCGTGAGATCATCTCACTCTGCGAGACTGTCCTCTTTAATGAGCCTGATAATCAGGAATTCCTTCTCAAGAAGGGTGATGCCGAGTTTGCTCTTGGCCATATTCCAGAGGCTTCCAATACCTATGAACGGTACCTCACGATTGTTCCGACAAACACTGGTGTATTAAAGTGCCTGGCAAGATGTCAGATTAAACTCAAAAAAATCAGTGATGCTGACCGGTCTCTGACCATCCTTCTCAAGCAGGGGGAGCGGGATCCCCAGGTATTTCGTCTGAAAACTTATCTTCTCCTGATTTCAGGGAAGATAAAAGAGGCATTATCATATCTTGAAATGATACTCGAGGCAGAACCCAGGGATATCTGGACACTCAGGATGAAAGCCGATGCACATATCTCATTAAAAGAGTTTGGCCCAGCACTGATCTTCATAAACCGGATTCTTGCGATTGAACCGAATAACTATCTTTTCTTTGAGAAGAAAGGGAAAATTCTCCTCTCACTTGGGTTCTTCTCTGAGGCAGTTGCCGCATTGAAACAAGCAATTGACGGAGGGAGAATATCAGCGGATCTCTGTACTCAATATGGCGATGCCTTAAGAGGACAGATGTGCATCAGATATGGATCCGTTTTAGATCAGGATCTCCAAAGCCTTCGGTCTTTGAGGTGGCGAATCAGTTCAATCTACCTTGATATCTGGTCTATATCAGATATCAGTCAGAATTATATTCAGAATCTTAGTGAAGCGATGAACTGGTATAACCGGTCAGCAACATTGGCCATTGAAGGAGCATCAATTTGGAACAGGAAAGGAATTATTGCAAGTAAACTTCATGATTTTGATCAGGCACGGGTCTATTTTGAGCAGGCAATTGGGGAAAATTCACAAGAACCCGCATTCACAACCAATCTCGCAGTGATGCATCTGATGATAGGCGATTCAGATCGTGGGTTTGCTTTAATTCTCCAGGGAATGACACGATTTTCAAACAGTGCTTACTTCCTGGATCAATGTGCAGGGATGTATTATCAGAGTAAAAAGGATCTCGGAACAGCCCTCAACCTGATTGAGCAGGCAGTAAGGGTGAATAGCACCCATGATCCAGGCATCCTTTCTCAT
>JAZDKH010000272.1:0-5249 GCA_043803325.1 Methanobacteriota archaeon
CAGCTGGTGGTCAGTTCAGAACGGTTGCACATCTGAGAGCCCAGATTGAGATAGGGAGGGCACAATAATGGCAACCGGACCGAGATATTTCGTTGCTTTCCGCCGCAGGCGTGAAGGACGAACCGATTATCATTCACGGCATAAACTGGTCGTTTCCGTGCGACCTCGTATGGTCGTGAGAAAGACGAACAAGCACATCATCTGTCAGCTGGTAACAGCTCATATGGATGGGGATCGGACTCATGTATCAGCAAACTCATCCGAACTTCGGAAGTTTGGGTATGAGGGTTCATTAAGTAACACTCCGGCAGCATATCTGACCGGAATGCTCTTTGCTGTCCGTTCTCTGAATGCTGGAAAAGACGCTGCAATCCTGGATATAGGCCTGAATCGGGCAAGTTCGGGGGCACGGGTTTTTGCAGCTTTGAAGGGTGCAACTGAAGCTGGTCTAGATATCCCGCATTCCGAGGAGATTCTCCCCTCAGATGAGCGGTGCAACGGAGAGCATATCGCAGCATATGCCCCTGACCGTGCTGGAAAACTGCCATCCTTTGTGGCAGCAGCCCGTGATGCGATTATGGGGGAGCTGAACTGAGATGGCATACGATAAGAAAGAATGGGTGCCCCTGACTGGTCTTGGCCGTATGGTCCAGGCCGGTGAGATCAAGAGCCTTGACGAGGTGCTCGCCAGTGGGAAACCCATCAAAGAACCTGAGATCGTTGAAGCATTTCTCCCAGACCTCGTTGATGAGGTGCTCGACATCAATATGGTACAGCGGATGACCGACTCTGGTCGCCGTGTGAAGTTCAGGGCCGTCGTAGTCGTCGGCAACCGTGACGGATACATCGGATTCGGGCAGGGTAAGGACAAACAGGTCGGAGATGCGATCAAGAAAGCAATCGTGGATGCAAAGACCCATATAATCAAGGTTCGCCGTGGTTGTGGGTCTTGGGAATGTGGATGCAGTCATCCGCATTCTATTCCGATGCTTGTCACTGGTATTGCAGGAAGTGTCAAAGTGACTCTCAGACCGGCACCTCAGGGTATCGGGCTTGTCACTGGAGACGTCGGTAAAAAGGTTCTTCAGCTGGCTGGTATCAGGGATGTTTGGGCACAGACTCAGGGTCAGACCCGGACAACCATCAACTATGCAAAAGCGACCTTCAATGCGCTCAAAGCAACCAATATGATCCGGTTGGGAGGAAAGGAGTAATGTATGCAGTTGTTCAAGTCCGCGGTACGGTAAAGACCCGCCGGGAGATCAAGGACACTCTGAAGATGCTCCGTCTTCACCACATCAACCACTGTGTCATCATCCCTGATACACCAGCATACGTGGGGATGATTCGCAAAGTCAAGGACTTTGTGGCCTATGGTGAAGTTGATGCCGGAACCGTTGATGAGTTGCTGAGAACCCGTGGCAGACTGGTCGGGGATGTTCATCTCACTGATGAATACATCAAGGAGAACTCCCAGTATCCTGGTATCACCGAGTTTGCAAAAGCTCTCTCTTTAGGAGAGACACGGCTGAGTGATGTCCCAGGCCTAAAACCAGTTCTGCGACTTCACCCACCACGCAAAGGGTATAAGACTACCAAGCGGACCTTCCAACAAGGCGGTTCACTCGGGAACCATGGGGAAAATATCAATGATCTTCTCCACAAGATGAGGTGAGCAGATGCCAGTCAATAAGCGTTCCAAGTATCGTGGCTCACGCACCTGTGGTGGTGGGACCCATAAGAACCGTCGTGGAGCAGGAAATCGTGGAGGCCGAGGCAATGCGGGTGTCAATGCACACCACTTTGTGAGGGCATATCTCGTCAGAGGTCCCGTATTTGGCAAGTGTGGGTTCAAACACCACCATGAGCCAACGATAACCGGTGACGTTCTAGATATCGGGGAGATCGACCAGATCATTCCGGTCCTTCTTCAATCAGGGTTTGCACAGGAGGAGGGCGATGTCGTCATCCTCGATGCTGCAGTGCTCGGGATTGAAAAGGTCCTCGGTGGTGGGAAGGTCAGTCACAAGATGAATATCACGGCCGTGGCGTTCTCACAGCAGGCGATCGCCAAGATTGAGGCGAAGGGCGGTCATGCGTTGACCTCCTAAACTCCCTTTCAGGAGGAAAACAATGGGTGGGATACTCGATCGGATGGAGCCGCTTCTGGCAATGATGCCAGCGGTGAAAGCTCCGGAAGGTCACGTTCATTTTAAGAACAAATTGGCATGGACAGCCGGGATCCTGATTGTATACTTTATCCTGACGAACATACCAGTCTTTGGTCTGGATGCATCCTCTCAGGATATGTTCCAGTACTTCCGTGCTCTCCTTGCCGGAGCAAGCGGTTCTATCGTACACCTTGGTATCGGACCGATTGTCACGGCTTCCATCGTCCTGCAACTTCTCAAAGGTGCCGATATTATCCATATTGATACCAGTGAGATCAGAGGACAGATTCAGTACATGGGCCTGCAGAAGCTCATGATATTTGTGATGATTGCAGTTGAGGCGGCACCAATGATCGTTGGTGGTTTCCTCAAGCCGGATCCGGCAGTAGCCTTGTCTCTTTTCGGAGGGAATACTGGTCTGCTCTCATTTGTCATTTTCCTGCAGATATGTCTTGGAGGTGTCCTTGTCTTCCTGATGGATGAGGTTGTGACCAAGTGGGGTATCGGTTCTGGTGTTGGTCTCTTCATCATTGCCGGGATTTCTCAGGCGATTGTGAATGGATTCATCAACTGGACCCCAGTAAATGATGCATATGCGGTTGGGTTCTTTCCACGGCTCTTTGGAGTTGTTCTGGATGGGGCAAATTTCATTCAGTATATGGGGACTGAACTCATCGCCTTCATCACTACGATCGCAATCTTCCTTGTGATTGTGTATGTTGAGTCAACAAGGATAGAGATTCCACTCGCTCACACACAAGTCAGAGGGGCCAGAGCCAAATTCCCGGTCAAACTCATCTATGCCAGTGTGCTGCCGATGATTCTTGTCCGTGTGCTACAGGCTAATGTCCAGATGGTTGGTCTCTTCCTGAATAACGTGGGGATCACCATATTTGGTGAATTTGAGAGCCAGACACCATTGAATGGGTTGATGTGGTACCTTGCACCGGTGAACAGTCCTAAAGATTGGATGTGGTGGATGCCGAATTATGTCGGAACCCATCCTCCGTGGGAAATTTTGACCCGGCTTGGTATCGACTCTCTCGTAATGATTGTCGGTGGTGCTATCTTTGCACTCTTCTGGGTGAAGACTGCAGGTCTTGACTCTAAGGCCGTTGCACGGCAGATTCAGGGTTCAGGTATGTCCATTCCAGGATATCGGCGTAGTCCGGCAATCCTCGAGAAGGTGCTCGATCGGTACATCCCCCGTGTCACTATCATCGGTGGAGTATTCATCGGTATCATGTCTGTTGTTGCAAATCTCTTCGGTGTGATCGGTTCTGTATCTGGTACCGGTCTCCTGCTGACGGTGAGTATCACCTATCGTCTGTATGAACAGATCGCAAGTGAACAGATCATGGAGATGTATCCGTTCATGAGAACCTTCTTTGGGAAGGAGTAATAGAAGGTATAATCTATGGCTGGGAAAAAGGTCATCATTACCGGTGTTCCGGGTGTGGGAAAGACTTCAGTTATCAACGAGTCGATAAAACGGCTTCAGGCTGAAGGGGTTCCCTACCAGAATATCAATTTTGGAACCTTTATGTTTGAGGTCGCCCAGCGAGATGGCATAGTGCAGGATCGCGATTCGATGAGAAAGCTTGACCGAGAAGCACAAAAACGGCTTCAACAGCTTGCATCTCAGGCAATCGCGAAGATTGAAGGGCATGTGATCATAGATACTCATGCATCAGTAAAGACTCCGGCTGGATTCCTGGCAGGTCTTCCTGAGTGGGTTCTTCGTGAACTGAAACCTGACACTATCATCTTAGTGGAGACTGATGAGGATCAGATCCTCAAACGTCGTCTCTCTGATGCGACCCGTATACGTGACATCGAGGGAGCACGTGCTATTGCAGATCATCAGAACTTTAATCGTGCTGCCGCTGCCGCATACGCGACTATCACCGGTTGTACGATAAAATATATTCTCAATGCTGATTTTCTTATTGACCGTGCGGTCGAAGAGATGATGCAGACTCTTCGGTGATAGGTTCATGGGTTCATCCAAATCAGGAAATATGAGTATGATGCCTCTCATCCTTGCGATGGGGCTCGTCATGCTTGCCAGTGTTGAGGTCGTTCGGGTTACTCTTGGTACTAGCCTGAATGTGGTTCTTGGCCCTCTTGTTGATACGTTTTTCATCCCTTTTTATGTGGTCATCATTGTTCTCTCTGCGATGACTGGGTTTTACTCATCTATTATTCAGAAATATACGATTGATTATAAAAAGATGAAAGAGACCCAGAACCGGATGAAAGATTTTCAGAAAGACTATCGCGAAGCGATGCTCTCAAAGGATGAGAAGCGGATAAAAAAGATCGAGGCACGTCGCGATGGAATGATGAAGGATCAACTTGAGATGAGCCAAGCTCAGTTCAAGCCGATGGGGTACATCATGGTTATCACCTTGCCGATCTTTTTTTGGTTAATATTTCGGTTGAACCATTTTGATGCTTTCATCACGATGCCATTTGTTGGTAATGTTCATCTCACCGCTGCTATTCTCGGTCCTGCTCCTGCCTGGATGATCTGGTATATGCTCTGTTCAATATCTTTGTCTCAGGTCATCAGAAAAGCCCTTGATATCGGGGGCATCTGATCGATGCGGGTCACCATCAGTGGACTTCCAGGGAGTGGGACCACCTCCCTTACGTATCATCTCGCCAGTGCTCATCGGTTTGATGTCATCTCTGCCGGAGAAGTTTTTCGTCAGATGGCGAAAGAGCGTGGGATGAGTCTTGGTGAATTTGGTGCCTTTTGTGAAGGTGACCCTTCGGTAGATCGTCTCATAGATGAGAGGCAGCGAGAGATTGCCCTATCTCAGGATCAGATTCTGATTGAAGGTCGTCTATCAGGCTGGATGATTCCTGAAGCAGATCTTCGTATCTGGCTCAAAGCATCCCTTGAGTGCCGGGTGAAGAGAATTCTTGATCGCGACAAGTTTGCTGATTTTGAGATTGCCATGAAAGCGACTGCTGATCGGGAAGCGAGTGAAGCACTTCGCTACCGACAGTATTACGATATTGACATCAGGTCACTTGATCCCTATCATTTAGTTTTAGATACTGAGATGT
>JAZDKH010000273.1:0-2829 GCA_043803325.1 Methanobacteriota archaeon
ATCCAGTTTTCAATTCTGGTTTCAGCACTCTATTTCGGCATGACGTACTTCATCCTTCCCGACATAGCCGATGTATTATTCTCTGCCGGAGGACGGATTATCATCTTCATACTGATTGCAACAGTTGTCTCGTTCCTGACAATCCGCATGGGGGAGAGCGAAGCCCGGTTCCGGGGTGTCGCCGAACGGAGTTCCGATATTATCTTACTTACTGACCTGGAAGGGCGGGCAACATATGCCTCTCCTTCAGCAAAAAAAATCACGGGGTACGATCCTGCCGAAATCGTAGGGAAAGAGCCCCGTGATTTCATCCACCCGGATGATCTCGGCACGATGCCCGAAGTCATGGTGGCTATTGAAGAAAGAGCAATTCGTGAAGGGATTACGCTTCGTTTCAGGAAAAAAGGCGGAGACTATGCATTCATGGAGTTTTCCGGATCCCCCATTATAAAAGATGGCGTGGTTTCGGGAATGCAGGTTATCGGGAGAGATGTCACGGAAAAGAGACGGGCAGAAGAGGAAAAAAGAGCCCGCGATGATCTGCTCAATGCTATTTTAGAATCCATGATTGCCGGCGTGGTGGTAATCGATCCGGATACCCACACGATTGTGGATGCAAATGCTGTTGCAGCGAAGATGATCGGGGCAAAAAAAGAAGAGCTCATCGGGAGTGTCTGCACGAATTATATCTGCCCTGCACTCGAAGGGGCATGCCCGATTACGGATCTTAATAATGTTGTCGACCGTTCAGAAAAAATTCTGTTGCGGACAAATGGCGAGAAATGCCCGGTCTTAAAATCCGTTGTCCCGATCATCCTTCACGACCATAACTACCTCCTCGAAAGTTTCATCGACATATCGGAACTGAATCAGGCAAAGGATGCTCTGTCTGAAAGTGAAGAAAAATACCGTGTGCTCGCTGATTACACGTACGACTGGGAGTACTGGATTGATCCTGATGAATCGATCCGGTATACGACGCCGTCATGCGAACGTATCACAGGCTACACCCAAGTGGAATTTTACACCACGAGGCGCCTGATAAATACGATCCTCCACCCTGATGACAAGGGTGCTCTTGATCATCACATGTCCCGGTTTTCAACAGCGGAAACCGCTGAAACGGTTGATTTCCGGATTATCCATCGTGACGGGAGTATCCATTGGATTGCGCATGTCTGTCAGCCCATCCACAATGCGAAGGGAGAGTTAATCGGAAGACGTGCCAGTAACCGGGATATTACCGAACGAAAACAGGCAGAAGATGCCTATCGTGAGACCACCCGGCGCCTTGCAGAGATCATCAGGTTCCTTCCTGACCCGACGATGGTCATCAACAAAGCGGGTGTTGTTGTTGCCTGGAATCGCTCCATGGAGCTCCTGAGTGGGATTCCGGGATCGGATATTCTCAACAAGGGGAATCATACACACACATCATGGATTTCCGGACTCCCCGGTCCAATCCTCATTGATTATGTCGTGCAACGGGATATTGAGGGGATTAAAAAGAATTATCCCAATGCTTTCTTTGAAGGAAATACGGTGAAGACTGAAGCGGATATTACCCGTCTTGACGGCACCCTGTTAACACTCTGGATAAGTGCAACACCGCTGATTAACCGGAAAGGCGAGGTCACCGGCGCAATTGAGACCTTGAGGGATATCACACACTTAAAAAAGATCCAGCGGGCATTGAAGGAATCCAACGCATATCTGGACACCGTGATCAATACGCTGGCAGATCCCCTCTTTATCAAAGATCGCAACCACCGCTTTGTCAAGCTGAACAACAGTTTCTGCCAGTTTTCCGGTCACCCGCGTGAGGATCTGCAGGGTAAATCCGATTACGACTTTTTCAGGAAAGAAGAAGCGGATATCTTCCGGGAAAAAGATGAACTGGTATTCCGGACGGGCCAGGAAAATGAAAATGAGGAGAGCATCACCGATGCGCTGGGGAATACGCATACGATCATTACCAAAAAAACCCTCTATACCAATGCCTCAGGAGAGAAGTTCATTGTCGGGATCATCAGAGACATCAGCGACCGGAAAAAGACAGAACAGGCGTTGCAGCAGGCGCTCAAAAAACTTAACATGCTCTCGTCAATTACCCGGCATGATATTCTCAACCAGATTATGGGCCTGCGTCTTTTTCTGGAACTTGCCAGAGATCGCGAAAAGAACCCTGAAATTATCGAGTTTTTAAATAAAGGGGACCTGGCAGCGGATTCGATACGCCGTCAGATTGAATTCACCCGTTATTATCAGGATCTCGGAGTCCAGGCACCGGTATGGTATGACGTAGCAGAGATATTCCTGTCTGCCGTATCACAACTGCCGCTGGGAGAGATCCGTGTTGATGTGCAGGTGTCCGGTCTGGAAGTGTATGCAGATCCCTTAATCGAGAAGGTGTTCTACAATCTTATGGAAAATACCCTGCGCCACGGTGACCATGTGACCTCAGTTGAGTTTTTTGCAGAAAAGAGACCTGATGGTGTACTCATTACCTACACTGACAATGGGTCTGGTATTCCTGAAGCAGACAAGCACAAGCTCTTCCAGAGAGGGTTTGGGAAACATACGGGTCTTGGCCTTTTCTTATCAAGGGAGATCCTCTCGATCACCGGTATCTCCATAACCGAAACCGGAACCCCCGGCACGGGTGTCCGGTTTGAGATCCATGTTCCAAAAGATGTATACCGGTGTAAGGAAGCGCCATAACCGGGAAAAAACCCCGATACCCTTTTTTTCAGGAGACATGTCTTTGTCACCGAAAGATCCCCTCTCACTTCATATAGGTGAATGAAGTACTCACTATCACGTGAAGCG
>JAZDKH010000274.1:0-2802 GCA_043803325.1 Methanobacteriota archaeon
AGACGTGAGACCGACTCACCAAGACGGGTATCCTGGCTCTCATGTAAAGCACTGGTGATGATCTCTTTGACCGCATCAGGATCCTCACACCTGCCAAGAACAACCGGAACCCCTCTGACACACCAGGTATCCTTGCCAAATGATTCAATAAGAAATCCTTCCTTTTCAAGCAGGGATTTAATCTCTGCCAAAAGATGGGCCTCAGATGGGCTCAAATTAAGAACAACCGGTATAATCAGCTCCTGGGAGAGCGTACCCTCTTCCTGCTCCTTCTTCAGTTGATCATACCGAACCCGTTCATGTGCGGCATGCTGATCGATGAGGATGAGATCCCCTCCCTCGTTCGAAGCAAGTAGATAGGTTGCGGCAACCTGACCGATGTAGGTGAGAGTGGGAAACCGGGGTTCTCTGGCCTCTTCGGTAGCATCCATAATCAGGCGGGTCTGCCGCAGTTGTCTGGCAGTAGTCCGGTATCCAGCGAGTGTTGCCTCACATACCCGCTCTGCTGTGCTCTGCATTGCCGGATACCTGCTGGATATCATCGACTCAGCAGATGAGGATCCGATGGAAGAAATCTCCCTTTTTCCCTCATACGGGGAACCAGAATGGGAGAGATCAAGATGAGAGAGAGTTTCTCTGACTGCAGTCGTGATAAAACGAAGGAAATCAGACTCCTGCGATATCCGGATCTCCCGTTTCGTTGGGTGAATGTTCGCATCCACCCGTGCGGGATCAAGGGAGATCATCAGGACAGCAATTGGAAATGTGTGCGACGGGATCAATGTGCCATACCCGGCCCGGATAGCCCCATTAATCCTGGACGATGAGATAAGTCTGCCATTCACTGCAATAAGAATACGCTGTGGATTCTGTCTGATCAGTGAGGGATGTGAGAGAAATCCTTCGAGACAGATACCTCCCTCTTCCCACTCAATCGGGACCATCTGACCTGCTTCATCAGGTCTGATTGAACGCAAAACCTCAGCGAGGGTACGCCCGCCATGACTTGTGGACTTTTCCTGCCCATTCAGAACATATCTGAACGTGATGGCAGGGTAGAGCAGGCTGAAGACCTCGACAACAGTAGATACCCGGGAGAGTTCAGTCGCCAGACTACGCAGGAACTTTCGCCTGGCCGGGGTTGTGAAGAATATCTCCTCGATAGTCAGGGAAGTCCCAGCAGGAGCACCGATCCCCCCGTGCTCTAGGACTTCCCCGCCACTGATGATCATCCGGGTTCCTGCATCTTCCCCGCGATGCCGGGTCACTATCGTCACATACGCGATAGCAGCAACACTGGAAAGAGCCTCTCCTCTGAATCCCAGCGTCATACAGGAACTCAGATCCTCTGCGATACGAATCTTACTTGTCGCATGGGGGAGGAAGGCCAGAGTGACCTCATCCGCCGGGATCCCGGACCCATCATCACTGATCCTGATACGGGAGATCTCCTTCCGGCTCGTTCCAATATCGACGGTGATAGAACTGGCACCAGCATCAATCGCATTCTCTACCAGTTCTTTCACAATAGAGGCAGGGCGTTCTACCACCTCACCGGCAGCAATCTGATTTACGGTCTCACCATCAAGAACCCGGATTCCGGATGAGTGCGATGTCACGGATATTCACCAGATCTTCTCTTCAGATCTGCAAGCAGAGTCAGAGCAGCGAGAGGGGTGAGAGTATTCACATCGATCCCTGCCAGTTCCTCCCTGATAGGGTCAGGACCTGAGGGCGCAGCCTGGGCTGATGACGGGGCATCTACCAGGATCATCTGAGTATATCGTTTTACCCCGCCTCCAGGAGACTCCTCACCCCTGATGATCTTCTTCATCAGATCTTCTGCCCGGTTGATAACCGGGATCGGGACTCCTGCGAGAGATGCGACATGTATACCATAACTGCGGTCAGTTGCACCCGGGATGAGTTTACGCAGGAAAACCACATCCTTTTCGGTCTCCCTGACTGCAAAGTGGCAATTTCGGACCCGTTTCAGATCCTCCTCTACCCCTACCAGTTCATGGAAATGGGTGGCAAAGAGAGTACGTGGCCCTTTTGATCGTTTCCCATGGAGATTCTCAAGAACTGCCCGGGCGATGCAGTACCCGTCAAGGGTGCTCGTTCCTCTCCCTATCTCATCAAGAATGACCAGACTCTGCTCTGTTGCATTATTAAGAATCGTTGCAAGTTCAAGCATCTCAACCATAAACGTGCTCTGTCCACTTGCCAGATCATCAAACGCCCCGACACGGGTGAAGATCCGATCCACGAGTCCGACTTTCGCATATGCAGCCGGGACATAACTACCCATCTGCGCCATCACGATGATCAGGGCAACACTACGCATATACGTGGATTTCCCGGCCATATTCGCACCAGTGATGATCCGGATCTGCTCTCCTGAGGCGCTCATCTCTGCATCATTCGGAACAAACCCTCCCGGTACTGAAGCCTCGACAACCGGGTGCCGTCCCTCCCGTATCAGAAGAGAGGGCTCCTCGGTTAGCTGGGGCCTCACATACCTGAATTTAAGGGCAGCCTCAGCAAGGCCCGTAAAAAGATCGATTCTTCCGATAGCATGGGCAGTCTGCTGAAGTGCAGATACCTCACTCCGAACGATTGAGAGGAGTTCTGTATAGAGTTCTTCTTCAAGACTGAGCAACCGTTCGTCTGCAGTTGCAATCTGGGACTCAACCTCCCTGAGCACAGGGATGGTATACCGCTCACCATTCGCTGTCGTCTGTCTCCGTTCATAATCAGGAGGAATCGAGGAGATATTGGCCTTGGTCACCTCGATATAAT
>JAZDKH010000275.1:0-16993 GCA_043803325.1 Methanobacteriota archaeon
CTGATATTTCCCTTTTCATCCAGAACAGGAATAGTATATCGTACCCAGGAGAAGACACCACTAGGGAACTGAAATGTGGCATCTCCAACCTTCATTTTCTTATCACGAAGGGTCTCCTGGATTCCCTCTCCTTTCTTATCAAGATAAACAAAATCAGAGAGTTTGAGCGAAAGTACTTTTTCCCGGCTATAGCCGGTTTTTTTTATAAAAGCATCATTCGTATCTACCACTCGTAAATCAGCATTCCAAACCAGAATTGGATCAGGATTATATCTGAATATTGATTCATATTTATCGTTGTCAATTTTGAGAGTATTTACTTCTTCAATAAGAGATTTGATCTTTTCATTAAGGTACGCATTTTCTTTTATGCAATCCTCTGGAGAGATATCCCCAGGTTTCATATTATAAGTAGGATCTATATTCATAGGTAAGATAGTGATTCTTCAACGATAAAAAAGTGCTCTTAATTCTCACATCTATTCAGACCTTATGTATCCAGAATTAATGTACCATCATCGTAAATCAAGTAATATGAGCAAATATGTTAGAGCTCAACAGAGAGCCGAATAGCAGGTTTTTTTATTCCCCTTCTGGAATAAGTAAAAAAATAAACCCTGTTGTTTGAAATTCGATCTCTTCTCTTTCTGGACAATCTGGTAGAATTCACAATTCAGGCAATCTCCCATCTTCATAGCATAGGTATCCTGTTCCTTTCCATATCAGAACATTCAGGTGATCGCCCAGCAGACGCGACCCCCATTTGAGCCATTATTCTCCCCATTGGTGTGGGTTTCCACAGCAGCAAGGCATACCTCAAGCTCTTTCACCTTCTCACCACCATTGAAATTCACCAGGGGTGTCAATATGAACCACATCGTTTGCGAAGGATGTGCCGCCATTATCCTTCTCCAGAGATTCATCCGCTTTGATTAGAACCGGATGAATTCACCGGACCTATTCAACACAGATATTCAGTTCTTCGATGCAACCCATCCCAGTGCCTCATTCATCTTCTTTTTGAGCTGCATCGGATTGTGGACCGCGACTTCTACAATCTGCTCTCCTTCGTACTCAATCAACTTGCCAATATCTTCTGCTTCCCGCCCAAAGGCAATCGTAATAAAACGCACCGTAGGAAGCAGATACCGCATGGTCGCTGCATAGGATATTCCCGCATCACTATGTGCAAACGCAAGACAGAGATCATAATCCTTCATTCCCCCGGAGATATCATCAATCGCTTTCTCCAGAGTGGTCATCGTACTGATATAGTGCTTCTCCGGGTCTGAGGTCATCAGAAGTTTCATTACTGCCGGATTCCCGGCAATCAAAACAGAATATCCATCTTTTTTCAGTTGATACGCGGAATAAATTGCAAGAGAGTTCTGCACGGGAACTTCCGGACATCCAAGAACGATGAGGGCTTTTTTATGTTCTGATTCTGTCATGGTACCTCATGGGACTGATAAGGTATGGTAATCAAAGAGCGATAATCCTCTCCTTCCAAGTCCCGAATGTATGTTCATCTGATGAGAGAAGAGGGAGGTAAAAAACTAACCGCAATTGTGAAACCCGGGTATATTAATCATACACTATTCTTTTTTGTACATAGTGACGATATTCTCATCAGACCTTACACTATTATCGGGCTCACCTGGATTTCCAGGAAAAGATTAGAATTTTTTGTTAATTTGAACTGCTGCCGCTTCACCTGAAAGAAGCATTCCGCCAAATACCGGTCCCATCCGATGTCCACCTGCAACGGCATTGGCTGCCATTCCACACACATACAGACCGGGAAAGACCTCCTTCGTATGCGTTACCACCGCAGTTTCAGCATTATCCGCCCACATTGTCCCTTCTCCCTTAATTGAGATGGATTTACATTTCTTCTCAACCAGGTGAGCAATGATAGCATCATGCCCGGTGGCATCAACAGTGCACCTGCATCCAACGGTTAGGGGATCTACATGCAGATTCGTAGCTTCTACTGGTTGCCAGTTGATCACCAGCCCGGATAGTCGGTTATCTCCTTTTACCATAACATCTTCAACGGTGGTCAGGTTAAAAAACTCAACACCGGCATCAGATGCTGCAGCGGCCAGTTTGGTGACCGCTTCCACCGAACGTGCAGTATAATACCCAGGTTTGAATTCAGATGAACGGATATGAAACCGGTCAAGCAGGTACTTTGCCTCATTCTGAACCACAATTCTGGGGAACATCATACCACCTCCCCACATCCCTCCCCCTATGGAAAGTTTCTTCTCAATTAATCCTACCTTCTTCCCGGATTCAGCTAAAATAGCGGCACATACAAGCCCTGATGGGCCTCCTCCCACCACGGCAACATCCATCTCCATATAATCGATCAGGGTATTCATGTGATCCGAAATAATCGCCCTGCTGATAATTACTTCATCCAGTGTCATACCATACAAATCTGAATCAGATCAGATAAAGAAATCTCAGGGAATCCTTTTATTTTTACTTTTTGAGCCCGATATTCTCCTATCCATCCATCTGTCTCAAAGCAAACAGTAGCTTATCGCAATAAATTGAGATTCGAATTACAGAATTTTTCTTTCCGATTATGGTAGATACCCCGTCACCTCAAATGCGATATAAACCAAATGATGATATATACAAAAAAGAAACTTGTGAAAGGTATTCATTCCGGATCAAAACGAAGATTAATGTTATTCCGACTCAAAATTCTGGTGAATCATGAGAATTTTATTTCCTGACGGGCATACAGAGGATATCCCGGCTGAAGGACGTACCATAGAAACCATTCTTCTAGATAAAGGGCTGAATTCTCTCGAATATCTCATATCCTGTGAAGGTGAGATCGTCCCTGAGGATACCATCGTAACTGATACTGAAACAATACAGCTTATCAGGATCTCTCATGGGGGTTGATCAGAACCCATCCTGTTCCATCTGTACCAAACGTGCAACGTATCTGGACCGGGAGACAGGAACCCACCTGTGCAGTAGCCATCTGAAGGAATCGGTCGAAGCCCGGGTGCTGAGTAAAATTCTGGCAGCAGGAGTTCTCCTAGAGACTATCGGGATAGCATTTAGCGGAGGAAAAGACAGCACCGCACTCCTTGTTGCAGTAGTAGCACTCAAAGACAGAATCCCAGCACGAGTGATTGCTCTGACCGTGGATGAAGGGATCAGAGGATACCGGGAAGATACTATTCATCATGCAGAAGAGGTATGCCGAAAACTCGGGGTTGAGCACCGAATAATCTCATTTTCAGAGATATATGGCAAAAACCTTGACGAACTCATGACAGAACCTACCCGCAAGGCCTGCACGGTCTGTGGCATACTGAGACGAAGGGCACTCGAAATGCTTGCAGAACGGATGAACATTCGTCTCATTGCAACCGGGCATAACCAGGATGACCATGCCCAGACAACCCTGATGAACGCCTTCTCTGCAGATCTTAAAAAAGTGTTTGCCGGAACAGGGAAAGAAAACCGGTTCGCCAAACGAATAAAACCATTCGCGTCGGTGAGTGAACGGGAGGCCTCTCTTTATGCGATCCTTGCAGGTCTTTTCAAAGATCTCCCTGAGTGTCCGTATGCCGGGGACGCACTTCGTGGAGAGATAAGACGACTTTTTATCAGATTTGAACAATCCCATCCGGGATCAATGAAAAATGCAGCAGATATTGAAGAGAAAACTCGCGAAAGACTGAAGAAAAAAGTCACCATAGTTCCACTGGTTACCTGTCGGATATGCGGATGGCCGGGATCCGGAGATATCTGTCAGGTCTGCACCCTCCTCGGCCCAGATTGGGTCATACAAAATCATCCAAAAGATATAGACGAAACAAGCGGGTAAACCAGACTATACTTCTTAAACGATCTCACGAACCCCTGGATATCAGAGTCTGGATCTCCTTGTGAGTATTATAGAGATACAGACTGGCACGAGTGGTGCCATCTTGGAAGGCTAAAACGGTGCATGAAAGGCATGCAACAGTGGTGATCGAACTGACAATTAATCGAATATTGATCGTTAAGAAGATGAGAAGCATCGTGGGGGTGCAGACCTTTGAACGTGAATGAGACAACCCCTATCCGGTTCTTCCCAAAAGAGTTGCCCGATAAATAGAACCCAGACGGATATTATCATTTAAATTTCTGAAAAACTAACAAATATTTAGCGTTTAATGCGGGTATGAAGAGATGGAAGTTATCATCCGTGAAGATGGAAAACCGATAATTCCCCATGCAATATGGATAGAGGCTCAATTTACTCCCGGTGACCATGTCACTATCGTGGTGAAAACAGGGAAGAAACTAATCTCCTCGAAAAAGACCTCCATCTCTGCAAAATTCAAAGCATCAGCCAATAAGGTTGTATGAATGATTACCACTCATATGAATATTATGAGTTAGAACTGAACTAGCGTCTGGGGTTAGAAAATATGCATTATATTGAGGCCAATACTTCAATCAGGAGAATATGGATGGAAGAGATCAGATCAAAATAGCCGTTGGGATTATCCCGAAAGTGAACTCAAATTACTATCACAGTTGAGAATTTATCTGAACCAGACACATGACAAATGAAACAGAGAGGACGAAGGGACTTGTTGATGAGATCAGGTCTATCGCTGATCAGCAGAACATTCTCATACTCGCACACAACTATCAACCCCCTGAGATCTATGAGATAGCAGACCAGATCGGGGACTCTTTAGAGCTCGCGATATCAGCACAGCAGAGCAATGCGGAGACGATACTCTTCTGTGGAGTTGACTTTATGGCTGATACGGCAAAGATCCTGAGTCCTGACGCCCGTGTTCTGATCCCGGATCACGGTGCCCGATGTACGATGGCGCAGATGGCGGGTGAAGAAGCGGCATCCCAATTAAAACAGCAGTTTCCGGATGCTCCCGTAGTAAGCTACGTCAACACGACTACTGCCACCAAGGCGATCACCGACATCTGTTGCACATCAGCAAACGCTATCGAGATCGTGGAATCATGTGACTCAGACCGGGTGATATTTCTCCCGGATCGGAACCTTGCTGCATATGTGAGCAGGTTTACAGGCAAAGAGATCTCTACGGCAGAGGGATACTGTTATGTCCATAATGCCATTACCGAGGCAAGTGTAACCGCTATGCAGCGGCTGCATCCTGATGCCATCTTCATCGCGCACCCGGAATGTCGCCCGCCCATCATCGATATGGCAGAAGCGGTCTGTTCCACCAGCGGTATGATCCGTTTTTGCCAGAACTCCCTCGCGACCTCCTTCATCATCGGGACCGAATCAGGAATGCTCCATCGGCTCAGGCAGGAAATTCCGGGCAAAAAGTTCTTCTCAGTCGCAGGTGTCTGCGCCCCGATGAAGCGGGTGACCCTGGAAAAAGTCAGGGACTGCCTGCTTACCGGATCAGGGGAGATCATCCTTGAAAAAGATCTGATGGATGCAGCCCGTCGTCCCCTTGAACGGATGATTAATGTATCCCGGAGTTTCCAGAGCAGATCCTGCCGGACCAGTGAGGATATCCACAAAGTACTATAGGGCAAGGACACCTTGTATTGATAGTCTGAACGCACCACTTCACTCAGCAGGCTTAATCTATGACTGCAGAACGAATCGTCTATATGGATCATTCAGCAACAACGGCGACCAATCCGGAAGTAGTTGAGGCTATGATCCCCTGGTTTTCTAAAGGATACGGTAATCCGTCATCCCTCTACCGAATAGCCCGTGAATCGAACAAAGCCGTTAATGAGGCAAGAATAAAGGTAGCAGCCACTATCGGAGCTAGTCCTGATGAGATATACTTCACTTCAGGGGGCACCGAGTCTGATAACTGGGCGATCAAAGGTATAGCATCCGCAAATCTGAAGAAAGGTGATCATATCATCACCAGCGCAATCGAGCACCACGCTGTCCTCCACACCTGTGAGTACCTGGAGAAGCAGGGCTTTTGTGTAACCTACCTCCCGGTAGACGGGACAGGGCTGGTCAGGATTGAGGATCTCAAATCAGCCATCACTGATAAGACCATTCTCGTCACGATCATGTTTGCAAACAATGAGATCGGGACGATAGAACCAATAGCGGAGATCGGCAGGGTTTGTAGGGAACGGGGTGTCTTTTTCCATACCGATGCGGTTCAGGCAATCGGAAATGTCCCCATCGATGTGGCAGCTATGCAGATAGATCTCCTCTCCCTTTCAGCCCACAAATTCTATGGGCCAAAAGGTACCGGGGTACTTTACATCAGAAAAGGTGTCAGAATTGATAATCTGCTCCATGGAGGAGGTCAGGAACGGCGAAAGCGAGCAGGGACTGAGAATGTTGCAGGCATTGTCGGACTTGGATGCGCAATCGAAAAAGTCGTTTCAGGGATGAAAGAACGGAACAACCGGGTGAAAGTACTTCGTGATCGACTCTTTGCAGGAATTCAGGAAAATATTCCAAACATCCGGCTCAATGGCCACCCGGAGAACAGGCTCCCAGGAAATCTGAATGTGAGCTTTGACTTCATCGAAGGGGAGTCCATGCTTCTCCTCTTAGACCATTACGGGATCTGTGCCTCGACCGGAAGTGCCTGCACCTCCGGATCCCTCGAACCATCGCATGTTCTGCTTGCAACCGGCCTTCCGGCTGAGACCGCACATGGATCGCTCAGGCTCACCCTCGGATCAGAAAATACTGATGAAGACGTTGATTATGTACTAGAGCATCTTCAGAAAGTTGTTCAACGTCTGCGAGAGATGTCACCCCTCTATGCAGATCACCTAAAAAAGAGGTCATGCAATGTATAGCGAAAAAGTAATGGATCATTTCATGAACCCCCGGAATCAGGGGGAGATCAGTGAGGCGGACGGGGTCGGTGAAGTAGGAAACCCTACTTGCGGGGATATTATGCGTATCTTCCTCACCGTGAAGGAGGATATCATCACTGATGTGAAATTTCAGACATTCGGATGTGGTGCTGCGGTCGCGTCAAGTAGCATGGTTACCGAGATGATCAAAGGGAAGACGCTTGAAGAGGCATGGGAGGTCTCCAACAAGGCTGTTGCTGAGGCACTCGAAGGACTTCCTGCAATCAAGATGCATTGTTCAGTCCTTGCAGAAGAAGGGGTACACCAAGCGATTAACGACTACCGGGTTAAACATGGGCTCGAACCCTGGGAAGAAAAACCCGGACATCACCACTCACATGATGATGAATCATGTGAGGAATAACCCTGTTTTTTATTTCATTAAAATTATTCAGGCAGTGCTGATGAATCTACCGTTAGCGCCATCACACGGAGACCATTCGATAAAAACACTCGTAGTCCCAGGTATGAGATATCATATCTGCCATTCTGGGGAACTGTCCTTCCAGTGAATGGGAAGGCAAATTAACGATACCATACCGATATTCTCACCAATTATTCTTGAGTATGGAAGGGATATGGTATTATTCACTGTCATGAACGATTTTATGAACCTGATGGGGATGAAGGGATGTATGCACTTCCGGCCCAACATAAACTCGTGTTTGTATCCCCATTAAAATTACAACAGGCGGGAGTTGCGTAGGTTGCATCTGAACCATTTTCTATGCATCTGCTCATTCCCTGACTGGCAGACCCCCCATTTGCATTACACGCAGCTGCTGATAATCCCTGAGATCTGCAGAGCGTTCCGGTCTCAAATGGGTATCCCCCACTTAAGCAGGCATTCGAGACCCCGTATCCAAGAGTTGTACACGATGATGTGGCCCCTGTTCCAGTGGAGCAGACACTATCCGAGATCCCGGGCCCATTACTACATGTAGATGCCCCGATACCTGTTATTCCTTCAAGGCTGATATCAATAAGTACTGGTTTCACGTATTTTTTCTTGGACGTTTGAACCATACGAGACTATTTATTTCATTTTTGAAATATTTATGAGATCCGTTATTTGAAATAGAAAGATGCACGTAATTGAGGCAACCACGTCCCGAATGTTACTCATCATCTATATATTACACCGAGGTGAGGTTGAACAAAATGGAGAAGAGGACAGATCTGAAAGGAATAATACATGCACTCGAGACCGGGAAAAATCGCAGGAGCAACCCGGAACAGGAAACTCTCCACCTATGGACTCTCATGGGAGAAGATCCGAAACCTTGCCGATGCGTTCACTGAAATTGCAGAAAAATAAGAATTACCGGTAAATAAAAGTAAAAACTAACCATCATGACAGACAAAATAAACAGAGACGCAACAACCTCACTCCATGCAGGACAGGTACCGGACCCAACCACCGGGGCACTGGCAGTACCGATTTATCAGACCACCAGTTACCAGTTTCGCGATGCGGATCATGCTGCTGCCCTCTTCGGGCTCTCTGAACCCGGGAACATCTACACCCGCCTGATGAATCCAACCACCGATGTCCTCGAGAAGCGGATAGCCGCACTTGAAGGGGGATCCGGTGGACTCGCAGTCGCTTCGGGTCAGGCTGCAATCGCGTATGCCCTGCTCAACATCACCCGGATCGGTGACGAGATCGTATCTGCGAATAACCTGTACGGAGGCACATACACGCTGCTCCACTACACCTTTGCAAAGCTCGGGCGCAAAGTTGTCTTTGTCGATTCACAGGATCCGGAAGCGTTCAAAAAGGCAATTACCCCAAAGACCCGGGCGATCTACGCTGAGACCCTGGGAAATCCGAAACTTGATGTTCCAAATTTTCGGAAGATTGCTGATATCGCTCATGAAGCAGGGATCGCATTTGTGGTAGACAACACCTCTGCTGTCGGACTGGTCAAACCTATCGAACACGGCGCTGATGTCGTTGTCCACTCAGCAACCAAGTTTGTCGGAGGACATGGGAACTCGATCGGTGGTCTCATCGTGGACTCAGGGAAGTTCAACTGGGGCAACGGAAAGTATCCTGAATTTTCAGAGCCTGATCCAAGTTATCATGGGCTCATATACTGGGACGCCTTCAAAGACGTTGCAGGTCTTGGGAATGTTGCATTCGTCTTCAAGATCCGGCTCTCACTCCTCAGGGATCTCGGAGCAGCCCTCTCACCATTCAATGCCTTCCTGCTTCTCCAGGGATTCGAGACTCTGCCCCTTCGGATCAAGCAGCACTCAGAGAACGCACTCGCCGTCGCGAAACACCTGAAGGCACACCCGAAAGTAGCCTGGGTAAACTACCCCGGACTTCCTGAGCATCCAAGCCACCTGCTTGCATCCCGGTACCTGAAAGACGGATACGGAGCCCTCCTCGGTGTGGGAGTCAAAGGGGGAATCGAAGAGGGAAAAAAGGTCATTAACGCCCTGAAACTCTTCTCCCATGTGGCAAACATCGGGGACTCAAAGAGCCTGGTCATCCATCCGGCATCAACCACCCATCAGCAGCTCACCCCTGAAGAACTTACTGCCACCGGAGTTACCCCGGATTACATCAGACTCTCGATCGGAATTGAGAATATCGAAGATATTATAGAGGATCTGGACCAAGCACTAGCTCAGATATAATTACCATGATCCGTGGATCAATTGGAACAGTAAAAACCAAATTCGTAACCCTACGGGAACCTTTTACCCTTGAGAGTGGAGCGGTTCTCTCTGATGTCACGGTTGCATATGAGACCTATGGGACACTTGATAAGGAGAGAACAAATGCTATCCTTATCTGCCATGCCCTTACCGGTGATGCTCATGCAGCCGGATACCATGAAGGAGACGAGAAACCTGGCTGGTGGGAGATAGGGATCGGGCCGGGAAAAGCCTTTGACACCGATCGATACTTCATCATCTGCTCAAACATTCTCGGGGGGTGTAAAGGAACGACCGGACCCGCATCGCTGAATCCTGATACGGGAAAACCCTACGGGACCTCATTCCCTCTTTTTACTATTGGCGATATGGTCAGTGTAGAGCACCGGCTTATCGAATATCTCAATATCCCCCACTTGTTTGCGGTAGCAGGAGGATCTATGGGCGGGATGCAGGCACTTCAGTGGTCGGTAACATACCCGGATTTTGTAAGCCGCGTCATTGTCATCGCAAGTACTGCATACTCAACACCCCAACAGATAGCCTTTAACGAAGTGGGAAGAAGTGCAATCAGATCAGATCCTGACTGGCAACGTGGTGAATATTACGAGAGAGAATCACCGGTCCGCGGCCTTGCTCTCGCACGGATGATCGGACATATCACCTACCTCTCAGATGAATCAATGCATCTGAAATTCGGGCGTGGCCTTCAGGGAAAGAAGGAACTTAGTTTTGATTTCTCGACAGACTTTCAGGTCGAAAGTTATCTTCATTACCAGGGAGATCAGTTTGTCAAGCGGTTTGATGCGAACTCATATCTGTATATCACCAAAGCGGTAGACTACTTTGATCTGATGGTAGGCGGATCTCTGTCAGAAGCATTCAGAGATGTGAAAGCAAGATTTCTCGTTGTTTCCATCTCTTCAGACTGGCTCTATCCCCCATACCTCTCACAGGAGATCGTATCCGCCCTCACCTCAATCAATATTGATGTAGATTACTGTGAGATCCGCTCACATTACGGGCATGATGCGTTCCTGCTTGAAGGAGGTCAGATGAACTACCTTCTGGGCAGGTTCCTTTCGCATCTTACAATCCGCGATCTCATGGTAAAAGAAGTTCCAACAGTCAGAGAGACGGTAACCATCAAAGGAGCAGCAGCACTCATGATTGCAGAAGCGGTTAACCACCTTCCAATCGTTGCAGGTGACGGAAAACTCTGTGGGATTGTCACTTCATGGGACATCTCGCGATCTGTTGCCCAGGGATTCACATCTCTTGAAGAGATCATGTCCCACAATGTAATCACCGCTTCACCCGATGAGTCGGTTGTTGATGCGGTAAAAAGGCTTGAAAATAACCATATTTCTGCCCTGCCGGTTCTTGATGAGGAGCGGCGGGTTATCGGCCTGATAACCGCTGAAAGTCTGTCACGCCTTGCAAGTAGATGCCGGTAGGGTATTCTCTTAAATCTTCGTTCTTTTCGTATGCAAACGGTCTTATTCGAGCAGGAATAATCTGTATCTATCATGAACAGGTCTGCAGAGATTCTCTTCTTCTCACTGGGCGTGCTCCTGATTATTATCACCGTTACTGCCGGATGCGTCGCATCCCACGAGCAAAAATCCTTCTCAATTACCTTCTTCAATGTTGGTCAGGGAGATTCCTGCCTCCTCCAGAGTAATGGGAAGACAATGCTGGTAGATGCAGGCCCGTATGAAGCCGGACCGGTGATTGCAGACTGGCTAAAAAGTAGGAACATAACCACCCTTGATGTCGTGATCTCAACCCATCCCCACAGTGATCACATCGGGGGGATGCCATACCTTCTCAAACGGTTCAGAATCGGTACTCTGATCGATACCGGAGATCCCCACACGACCCCGACGTATGAGAATCTGCTCAAAACTATCGAATCGCAAAATATCCCTTACCAGACAGTCCGGGCTGGTGATACCATAGATCTTGATCCGGCACTCACCATAGAGGTTCTCAGTCCGAAAGAACCTTTAGGAGTAGATATCAATGACAACTCAATGGTGCTCAGGATCACCAACGGGAAGACCACCGCTCTCCTGATGGGTGATGCCGGGATCGGGATCGAGAACCGGCTTTTATCTGAAGGAGAGGGTCTGAAGGCTGATCTCCTCAAGGTCGGGCATCATGGAAGCCGGCACTCAACAGGAAAAACCTTTAGTAACGAAGTTTCTCCAGATATTGCAGTAATCTCGCTTGCCAAAGATAATGATTACGGGTACCCGCAGAAGGACCCGGTCAGATATCTGACAGATACCGGAGCACAGATATACCGGACTGATCAGGAAGGAACGATCACGGTGAGATCAGATGAAGCCGGGCTTACCGTGATTCCCGGAGACGAAGTGCAGAATTTGTCTGACTGTACCTGTTCTGCGATCAGAAAATTCTGTGATTCCTCTGCAGGGGAGAGAGATCCCTGCTGTAGATCATGCTCAGGATACCCATGGACCAGGAGTAGCATATGAACCGGATGATCGTTGATCGAAGAGAAGGAGGATATGTTATCCTTATCCCTGAGGATGATCCTGATGAGGAGATTCAGATCCCTGCCCGATTCCTGCCTGGTGTCCAGGAAGGAGATATTATTGATATTTCTTTCCAGAAAGATGAGATTGCAACCAGGGAAGCGCGACAGCGGTCAGCCAGGATAATAGAACGGCTCAAAAACCGATAACGCAGAACCCAGATTCCCACAAATTTTCCTCTTTCGATAGGGTTGGATAGAAGCACCTATATTCCTGGAACACCGAAAACAGTAATATGTACCCTGATATGAGAATTACATTTATCCAACTCTGGGAAGAGTTTTTCCCGGGAGAATCCCTGCCAATAACCTTTGAGATCTCTCCTGAACTTCGTGGTATGCAGAGAGCCAAAACACCAGCAGGGTGGAGATGTTTCATCTGTGATCTGACAAAGGTCAGAAACGGAACAGATCTCGCTTTTGATAAAGACGCTATCACCTGCCGGGGTGGACGCAGATATTGCGGATATGATCAGGAGCAGCCCCCGGATTTCAGGTACTTTCTCAGTTCCGGCATTGAAGGAGGATTAGAAGGGGAGCGATACAAAAAATCCCCTGAGATCGTGGATCAGTGGCAGGGGGAGATAACGCCCGTTGCATCAGCCGGGCAGTACATCCTCTTCAAACGCTGGGATCATCTGGAGGACACTGATAATCCCGAGGTCGTCATCTTCTTTGCAAGACCGGAAGTGTTATCCGGGCTTTTCACTCTTGCGAACTTTGATCAGGCAGATCCCTTCGGAGTGATCACCCCGATGGGAGCAGGGTGTTCTTCAGTTGTTCATTATCCCTGGCATGAACAGCAGTCAAATAACCCACGGGCAGTGATTGGGATGATGGATCCCTCAGCCCGGCCCTGCGTTCCGCTTGATACGCTGACCTTTGCCGTGCCGATGAAAAAGTTCATCGCGATGATTCGGGATATGAAAGAGAGTTTTCTGATAACGCCGGCCTGGGACCGGGTGAAGAAAAAAATCGAGCAGAGCAGAAACGTTCAGACTCATCAGACATAACCGGTGATATACCTGTTGATCCTGAAAATACCCTGAATCACATTTTTTTACAAACCCTCCCTACCTTGAAGAGATGAAATCCCTGAGAAGAAACCACCTCATATCCTGTATTCTCCTCCTCATGCTCATTCTCACGCAGGCCACCGCTGAGTTCTCTGCACCAATAGACTCCGGATTTGGCGAGGTGGTCTTCTGTGAAGATGTCTCATCTTCAGGTGATCCTCTCTATGTATCAGACACCTTTCCCCTCTCATCCTCCCAGGTTCTGGCCTATATCCCATACAATGACATGACTGACGGAGAATCCTGGGGTATGTACTGGACGGTGAACGGGGAAGAGTACGCTGATGAACGCGATCAGACATGGGATATGGGATCTGACGGATGGATCTCATATGATGTAACCAATGATGGTGTTCTCTTCGAAGGGCTCTGGGAGCTTGACCTCTATCAGGGGAGAAATCTTGTCAGAACAGTCTCCTTTACCGTCACCAGTGATGAAATCTCTCCCGATGAAATGCAACAAGAACCAGAGGATGTGGATTCCGCTGGATTTGGACGGATACGTTTTTCAGAGGAGGTAACTGAGGAACAGATACCGATCCGGGCGGGTGATCAGTTCACATCCGGAATAATAGAGGTATATGCAGTCGTTCCCTATTTCGGGATGAAGGACGGAATCACCTGGACACGTGAATGGCTGTTAGACGGGGCTGAATTCATCAGAGTTGATGATATCTGGTCAGAAGGAGAAGAGGGGATTACTTCCCGGAGTCTGGGATATGAGGATGATACCCCCCTTGATACCGGCACCTACACATTAAACCTGTATATTGACGAGCAGTTGGCAAGAAGTGCCAGTTTTACCGTGATCACTCCTGATGACGGATCTGTTCCTGATGAACTCACTCCAGCAACACCAGAAGAATTGATTGACCAGGATCTCCTCCCTGCCTGGGAGATGCTCCGAAACTCGCCAACTGAAGTTGTCAGGGAGATAGCAGACCTGGCCCTCGAAAACCATATTGAGATACGACTGGTTGATGAAGGGGATGCAATCGCCTGGTATCGATATAAGAAAGGAACAGCCGAGATCGGTGACATTTCAGTGAAGCGATCCAAGTTCAACCAATACTCATGGGTAGAAGTCGCATCAACCATCGCTCATGAACTCACCCATGCCATGTAGCATAAGGAAGATGGTGAAGAGATCCATTGCTCGGTTGAGAATGAGTACTATGCCTATATCGTGGAACTCTATGTCCTTCTCGATAATGACCGCAAAGACCTGATATATGAGAACTGGTCTGGCCTTTTCGATGATAACTGGAAGTTTGATGCGACTAAATTATGGGCAGCATTGAAGGATGCATACAATACCTGCCCTGAGTATTAGAGTGAGGAGCAAACAGGCTCATTCACCACATACCCACAAGAGAAAACCGGGAAACAGAGGAGACTCATATTTCCAATCATATCAGGAGCAGCATATTCCTCCGAATCAAGTGATTCAGAATCTTTATCGAATTTGGTAGAAAAAACTGAATCAACCCCTTCGAGTAAGAATCTCAATATCTCTTCTGCCTTGTCTTCCCTGATAGATAAATAAGAGTTAGATTACTCACTTTTTTCATCCGAAACTGTGTAACCCTAAATGTAAGGTCATCAACCGAACCTGTATCATTCACTATCAGTGAACAGAAGTGCCAGTCACCTCATTGAAGATGGAGTGATACGCCTTGAATGCGATGAAAATTCACCAGATATTGCTCATCCGATTCTTGCTTAACGAGATCTATCCTTATATCCCCTTTTTTCCAATACAAGCACACATAGCATACCCAAGGGTTATGAGTGCTGAAACGAGATACTTTCATCCATGATATCTCGTATGGTATTGGTAACAGTAGCATGTCTGATTATGCTCATCTTCGTCGCAAGCGTATCTTGTGCAGCGACTACCGAGGGTGGAACACAACCAATTACTCCACCACCAGGATCGGCATTAAACACCAGTGCTGGCCCAGACTATTCTATATCCACCATTGTTCTTCCAAACCAGACGTCATGGATAGAAACGGGTACAACACTGACCCCAAACATCACCATCAGAAACCTTGGTTCAGATGATATGCAAGCGGAGGCAGTTGAGATCACTGCATATCTAGGTGCTCATAACCTTATACCAAAAAATAATACCATCAGTCCGATGAAAAAAGGAGAGAACCGGGAAGTAACTCTTGAATTTATGATACCCGGTATCATCCCATCAGGTGAATATGCGTTGATCATCTCGATTGACCCGGAACGGGATCAGGTAGGAGGAAATATACGAAATAACGACGTTTCAGTAACGAGACTCCTGACTATCAGGACGGTTATCCCAAAAATGAGATCTGGCGGATGTGGATGCTCCTGATCCTTACCAAAATAATCAATTTTCATCAGATAAATATAATTCAAACATATCATTGTTGAGTTTAATCCCCCGTAATTCAGCAAGGAACTCATCTGCAGAGCCATACCGGTCACGTTTTTCAAGAGCAAGAAGACGCCTCAGTAATGGATCATACTCAGAATAATCAGGATTCACAATACTAAGCGGAAGATATACCCCGGATATTATTCCACCGGTTCCCTCATCAGAAATAGACCCGTGTTGATAAGGCATTTTCCCGGTCATCAGCCAGTACCATATCGCTCCCATCTGGAAGAGATCAGTCCTCTTTCCCTGTTTTCCATATTTCTCAGGGTGTTTCTGTTCTGGAGCCCGGACTATCATGGTATATTCTCTTCCTTTATCACTCTGAATTAATGAACGATGGATAAGACCCGATATCTTCGGTGTCATTGGTTCATCAAGAAGGATATATTTGGGTGAGAGATTATAGTGCCTCACCCCTTTTGAATGAAAATATGCAACCCCTGATGCTATCCCTTCTATCATAGCGTAGGTAATATTGTCCGGGAGCGGCGGTTTCATATCTGCGAGTGTTCGGCACAGTTCCCCTCCACATCCAACTCCTGATACATACTCGAGCTCAAGAAACAGGGTTGGATTAAATTCTGCCCGATACATCTTCAGGACATTCAGATGCTTCAGTTGATACAACATCGATACCTCGGTATAAAGGGAAGATCCAATCGCTACATCTTCATGCGCAATCTTCAATGCCCTGATATCACCAGTATCATTTCTGATAACAAGAATAATTGAGGCGAACGCATCTTTCCCAAGCAATCGTATAGGGGTATATCGATCAAACAAAATTTCAGGAAATCCAGCAATTTTTCTTTTTTCTGGATCTGATATCTTCTTCGACTCTTTTTCTGATTTTTTATCTGCAATCTGTCGGAGAGTATTAAAAGCTCCCGCGTGATCCGGATTAATCGCCAATATCTCATTGATCACTGCCTGAGCCTCTTCCTCAAGGCCCCATTCGATCAAGATCTCTGATTTTCGGAGTAGTGCATCAAGATGGCGTGGGTTCTTTTTTATCGCATCCTGATAGAATTCATATGCCTTCTCAAAGAACCCCCGTGCCAGGAGAGCTACTCCCCGATTGTACGGAATCTGCAGATGCCGATAAAAGGTGTCACCCATATATGAGATTACTTTCAGTGAGAGAGTCATCTCATACTCGTCACTTTCTGGTTCTGCAACCTCTATCTCAAGTTCTACTGAAGTTCCCGGACCAACTTCGTACCCTTCAATATTAAGGGATTCAGGCGAGTGATTTATTGCAGAAATATTAGCCTTGGCAAATCCAACTTTTGTTTCAAGATTCTGAAGATTGAATTCTACTCCTGCCTGAGATACGGGCGCTGCACCAAGTCCTCCACCACCAAGCCCATATCCTCCGGATTTATCATC
>JAZDKH010000276.1:0-4958 GCA_043803325.1 Methanobacteriota archaeon
TCAAGGGAGCCTATCCGGACCTGACAGCAACAGAACTGAAATCGAGGATTATGGAGACGGTTGATATTCTCCCCTCCCTGGAAGGCAAGATCGTCAGCGGAGGCAGGGTAAATCTCACCGCTGCCCTGAATCCCAATCCCCAGGTAGATTCTATCCCTGTTCAGACCGGGTGGAACCACGTATCAGTCCCCCGTCATCTGGAGTCCGGATATGACACGGCCAGTATTTTTGCGGATATTCACTCAGCCGGTCATTCAGTTCTTATGTATGAGGATGATCAGACCGGGTGGAAGACGATGAACTCCTCTGATCCCGTGATTCCGCTCCAGGGGTACTGGGTCTTCTCAGAGAATGTCACTACGGTACCGGTAAGGTTTGCCACTCCGGTTATCGGTCCGGTCCGTCAGGTCAGTCCGGGATGGTCTTCGACCGGTGGATGGGCTGTCCGCGACGTATCAGCAAATGAGACCCTGAATTCACTGGGTGAAGGGTGGTCATACCTCTTCGGGTATAACGCAACCGCTCAACGGTATGACGAGGTCATCATCAGGGGAGGGAGTGGGAACCAGAGTGACACGAGGCCGGTTAAGCCATATCAAGGATACTGGCTCTATTGCAGCCAGAACGGGACATATCAGGGCCCCTTGACCTGATATTTTTATTATTTACCTGGCTGCAAAAATCGGCATGATATTTTTCGAAAACCACCTGTAGCAGGTGATATTTTTGACGGTTGTCTGCTAATGTGCCTGGAGAGTTGACATTCTTCGACACTCCTGAACCAAAGGCTGATACAGTACAGATGGCGACCAAAAGGGGAAAAATGGAAATATGGGGGACCATCCGGATGTATATAAAAAACATCCACCCACTTCCGATTCACGAGATCTTCGGGGTTACAATCTCCAAGTTCGGATGTTTATCAGTATTTTCTCCTAATAGTTCTCGCACCAGAGCTCAAAGTAGCTCACCGGGTGTGAACAGACTGGGCATATCTGTGGTGCTTTGCTATCATCATGGACATATCCACAGTTTCTACATTTCCACCTTACCTGCTCATCCCGGGAGAAAACAGTGGACTGTTCAACTTGACTGAGTAGTCTGCGGTATCGTCGTTCATGGCTCACCTCAACCTTTGCAATTTCTTTGAATATGTGTGCAACCTGAGGGAACCCTTCTTTATCTGCAATCTGTGCAGCCTCCGGGTATAATGCACCCCACTCGTGTAGTTCCCCGTCTGCTGCTGCCTTTAAGTTTTCCGGGGTTGTTCCGATCTTTCCGGCAGGATATGAAGCGGTTATCTCTGCATCTCCACCCGGCAGGAGTGTGAAGAATAACTTGGCATGTTCCTTCTCATTCTCTGCTGTCTCAAGAAATATTGACGCTATCTGCTCGTATCCTTCCTTCTTCGCGACACTGGCAAAGAAGGTGTATCTGTTCCGTGCCTGTGATTCACCAGCAAAAGCGGCGAGAATGTTCTTCTCAGTCTGACTTCCTTTCAGATCCATGTTCTTCCTTCTATTGTATGTGATTTCACGGAGGAGTTTAAATATTAGTCTCTCTTTGAGTAAAACCTATTAAATGTTCATGGGTGATGTCAAAATAGATTTAAATTAAAATTGGGATTACTCTTTCACAAGGATATTATAAGATCATAAGCATTTACTGTTTACACCACGGGATGCATCAGATCACGGCAGGAAGAACTGGATATTGTCATTCCGGATACCATTGACGTGTCATCGTATGATCTCCTGGTGATAGGGACTCCGGTCTGGGCCTGGAAACCTTCCCCGGCAGCACACAGTATTGTAACTGGTCTCTCTGGGTGTGGAGGGAAAAAAGCCGTGATCTGTGCGAAATACAGCAATAATCCGGGAGATTGCCTCCCCATCTGCGAAGATGGCTTGAAGAGCGGGGAGTCCGGGTTCTTGGTGAGGCTGGTTTCTCAAAACGGGAGTCAGAAGACCCGTGGAGATGGAATGAACTCATCAGAATGATCATCGATGCATATCAGGACGACGATGATCTTGGCAATTAACCGGGAAAATGAAGGAGAAAAGATGAAAATTGGAGTAATTTATCATTCATACTCCGGGGTTACCCGGGGTATAGCGCAGCAAATTCAGCAGGCAGTTCAGGGCGAACTGATAGAGGTCAGACCTCAGAGCAAGTACTCATCCCTGACTGTTGTAGCGAAAGGATGTTACCGGGCATTACGCGGTGTATCTGATTCGGTAACCCCTGCAGAGATAGATGTATCTGGGTATGATCTGATCGTTCTCGCATCGCCGGTCTGGGCTGGGAGGATGACCCCGGTGATACACGGAGCGGTTGATGCTCTCTCCGGATGTTCAGGGAAAAAGGTCTTTGGTATTGTAACCTGTAAGGATTCAAAGAGTGGAGATCAGGCGATTAATGGGATGAAAACCTGGATAGAAAGGAAAGGAATGACGTTAGTCGGAACCTGTGTCCTTGATACAAAAGGAGTCAATGATGAGGGGAGTCTGCCGCGTCTTATCGAAGAGATACGATCAACCGGGAGAACTCTATGAAGACAACGATCTATTACTTTTCCGGGACAGGGAACTCACTCGTTGCTGCCAGAAAAATTGCAGGTCTTCTTGGTGATGCTGAACTCATTCCAATAGCTACCCTGAGACAGTCAGGGACCATCACTGCCCTGTCCGGACGGATCGGAATAATCTGCCCGGTATATGATATGGGAATTCCCGTCATCGTCAGGGATTTTCTTCAAAATCTTGTTGTGGATAAATCTACTTACCTTTTTGCAATCCTTACCCTTGGTGGTCAGGGTGCTGCAGCGCTGAAGTTGATCAATACCTGTCTTCGGGAAAAGAATAAAAGGGTTCTCTCAGCTGGATTCCTGGTGAAGATGCCTGGTAACTTCCCTCCAGTTGGTGTTCCTCCGACAGGAAAGAAACGGGACACAATTCTTGCATCTGCAGAGAAAGAACTTGACCGTATTGGAGAGCATATTTTGAAAAAGAAGGAAAATTCAATAGGTTTTACTCCGTTCTCCTCTCTGCTTCAGTCTTTGTTGTATGGATCCTTCTCGAAAGGGGTTCATTCACTTGATGAGAAGTTTACCGTATCTGAAGCCTGTACATCATGTGGTACCTGTGCTTCTGTCTGTCCGACTGGCAATATCACCATCATAGATGGCAGACCTGTCTGGAATCACCAATGTGAACTTTGTTGTGGGTGTCTGAATTTCTGTCCGGTTGAGGCTATTAATCTCCATATGATGCTCGGGACAAAGGGAAGAGGGAGATATCATCACCCTGATATCACCGTTTCTGACCTGAAAGGGCAGCAGGGAAAATTATATGCACCTCCCACTTCCGGGTGAGATCTGATGTGGCAAAAAGGGCGTCAGATCTCAAAGACAACTTCAATCTTTGCGCCACTTCAGTCAGGACGGTACTATAATCTCCTCCTCTTCAGGAGTATCACTGCCACACTCAGTCAGGTATCCCGTATCATCGGAAATGACCCTGCTCTGGTCATTGCTGCCGTCCGATTGCTCTCTCACCAGAAGAAAGCTGCCGCCCTTCGCCAGAAATGTGAAGAGGAGGGGGTGCAGGTACCTCCGGTCATGATGATCAGTCTGACTCACCGGTGTAATCTCTCCTGCCATGGGTGCTATATGCAGGCACAGCACCGGGAAATGTCACCTGAGATGACTCTGGATCAGATCAGGTCGCTCATTACCCAGGCTGCATTACTTGGGGTTTCATTCCTTGTTCTGGCTGGTGGTGAGCCGATGGTAAGAAAGGACGCTATCCTGGCACTCTCCCGTGAGTTCCCAGAGATTATCATGGCAGTCTATACGAATGGTACTCTGATCACGTCTGATGTTGCAGCAGAGATTGGGGGACTAAAGAACCTTGTCCCGATCATCAGTATTGAGGGAGATCAGGAGGAGACAGATGCCCGCAGAAGTGAAGGAGTATATGCATCAGCAGTCCAGGCGTTTTCATACCTCACCGAAAACAAGGTATTTTTCGGCTGCTCTGTCACGGTTACCCACTCAAATTACTCGTATGTTACCGGAGATGAATTCATCAGGGAGATGATCCATCATGGGTGCAGACTGCTTACCTATGTTGAGTATGTTCCGGTTCAATCCGGAACTGAAGATTGTGTCCTGACTGATCTGCAACATACAGAATTGACTGGGTTGATCAATGGATTTTCAGAAAAGTATCCCGCATTATTTCTGTCATTTCCTGGCGATGAATCGCTCTATGGTGGATGCCTCTCTGCAGGGAGGGGTTTTCTGCATATTAATCCGTCCGGTGATCTGGAGCCTTGTCCGGCTGCTCCTTTCTCTGATGTGAATATTACCCGTGTATCTCTCAAAGAGGCACTTCAGTCTGAATTTCTTGCACGAATTAGGTCCTGTCATGGGATGTTGTCAGAGTCAGAGGGGGGATGTGCATTATGGAAGAATCGGGAATGGACCCGGTCAATGCTGGGATGAGTTCTCTCTGTGACAACTCCCAGGCTCATTCACTCTCAAATGAGCCTGGGTATGGTCAGTAGGGTTGTCAATCTTCTGGGGATAGCTAATCGCATCAAGCCCTGGTATTGGGAAGGGTCAGGGAGATCCTCGAGAATCTGGATTCACTCGTCTGTCTCGATCTCAATGATGGGTTCCTGTTTCTCAGATTCTATAGATCCCTGCACAATATCGCTCACTTTATCTACATATGCAATCTGTTTGCTGAAATCCCCTAATATATCAGATTTTATCTCGAACAGGATCTTATCAACCGGCTGGGCTAAGGTAAACAGCTTCACCGGGCGTCCTTTATTCTCAGTGATCAGATTTGATGTGCAGATCCAGTTTCTCTTGGTAAATGCAGTGATTGCGATACTGACTTCAGGCTGGCGAAGATCGGTATAACGCTCAATCTCACGCGAAGTTAGTT
>JAZDKH010000277.1:0-21272 GCA_043803325.1 Methanobacteriota archaeon
TATAGGTCTCCCCGGTTCATTGAGCGATATATCCGCTCAACTGTTCAGATTTAGAACATTATATCCTCATGCTGTGATCATACGCTGCATTTCAGAAAGTACCCGTGATTCTGACCGGGTATCTCTTATTCCTCTTTTTGATGGATATTTTATCATAGAATCAGCCTCACGCTTCTGGATAGACAACTTAACCGGAATCATCAATCAGGCTATCAGTTTCCGGGACCGGATGGATCCCGTATCAGAGACGAAGGAAAAATTTTATCAGAACATATTTAATAACAACCCTATTCCTCTCGCCTTAACAATACCGGAATCAGGAACCTTTGTAGAAGTGAACGATTCATTTCTTCAGACATACGGATATTCCCGGGAAGAAGTAATTGGAAAACGTTCGTTTGATCTTAATATATTTGTTTCAAAAGAAGAACGCGACAGAGTAATCAATTCTTGTACCAGGGAACATCCTTCCCGGGATATGGAGGTACGAATTCGTACAAAGGATAAGCAAATAATAATTGGGTTATTTTCTGCGGATATTATGTTCAGGGATGGTCAGGAACTGTTATTTACGACAATGAAAGATATCTCAAAGCAGAAATCGATAGAAAATGAGATAAGGAATCAGAACCGGTTTATTCAGGATATTTTATTGGGGATAAACGAGGGAATTATCGTATATGATATCACGTTTGGATATCGGGTGTGGAATAGTTACATGGAGGTATTAACCGGAATCCCCGCGAGTGAGATACTCGGTAAACCGAAAAATGCATTTAATCCTACATTAGAAGGGGATGATCTCTCTCTTCTTATCAAACGGGCTCTCCAGGGATATAATTCTACATCGAAAGACGTTTTTTATTCAATCCCCTCTACTGGAAAAACAGGTTGGATATCAATTATATACGCACCTTATCGTGATTTATCGGGAAATATCTTTGGAGTAATTGCATCAGTAAGAGATATCAATGATCGGAAAAGACATGAGGATCTCATCATTGCTCATGAGATACATCTTCGTTCCATCATAGATACCGTCCCGGTCGGGATAGTATGCCTGGATCAGGAAATGAACATAACCTTAGTGAATACGAACTATTGTTCTGCCCTGGGTTTATCACTGGATAAGGTAGTTGGACAGACATTTGATGATATTTTTTTACATGACGGCAGATTTCATCATCATCACTCGATGATCACCAGAGCTCTTGATGGACGACAAGTGCCATTTAACGAAGAGATGGAAGATCAGGGGTCGGTTCATCGTAAAAAATACATTCGGGGGCGTTACTCTCCACTTAAAGGCCAGAATGGGAAGATAGACGGAGTTGTATGTGTAATTATTGATATCACCGATCTCAAAGTTACTCAACATGCCGTTGAGAGTATCAATTCAAAGCTTCACCTCCTCTCTTCTATAACCAGGCATGATATTCTGAATAGTCTGACTGCAGTATTAGGATATCTTGCGATAGCAATAGAGGAGAAAGATCCTGATACCCAGGAATCTTATTTATATAAAGCGTATCAGACTGCTCTGCTCATACAGGAACAGGCTGAATTCTCTCGTGATTATCAGGATATTGGTGTGAATAAACCGATCTGGCATATCGCAAAAAATATCTTCACAACGGCAACAAAAAGCCTGAATCCTGGAGATATTTCTGTGGAGATCTCACTTGATGATCTCAGGGTATATGCTGATCCACTGCTTGAACGGGTTATTTACAATCTGGTTGATAATTCCCTCAGATATGGAGGAACCGTTACCAGAATCTCAAGCTATTGGCGACAGGAATCAGATCAGGTCGTCTGGGTCATCGAAGATAACGGGGTGGGAATAGGCAATGACATGAAGAACCAGATATTTCAGAAGGGTGTGGGACATAATACTGGTCTGGGTCTGTTTCTCACCAGAGAGATCCTGGATATTACCGGTCTTATCATTTCAGAGACCGGTGTAGAAGGCGAGGGTGCACGATTTGAAATAACAATTCCTTCTGGATTATGGCAAATTGACGAAGAGAGATAAACTTCGGGTTGATCTGATAGTATACATGGATGCGTGAGTGGTACTCAGATCTCCTGAGAATCGATATGTATTATGGATGATTCCCACTCATAAAAACAAACCGGCAAATTGAGTTTTACATAGTGCGAAATATATAATCTCTGATAAATGGTGATTCCTGAATTTTTTCCATTTCATGATCAGACCTTTTATGTCAGACATCAGACTCTTAATATATTAAAATCCGCCCATCATAGATGAGGTTATTCTATATTTCTAATCTGATATCTGAATGATGAACAGTTCTGGAAATTTCGACAGACATGCGTCTGACAAAATTATTTCTTTATATACCAGGTACCCTTTTTAATCCTTTTAGAAAAAGGGTAGAAATGGTCCAGATCCTTGTACTGATAACTCCGCACCGAAATAGACCGGGAAAATTCTGTAGTATCCACGCCAATTATTCGGGATACAAACGATCAATTCTCATTGTTCCCGAACTTGCCAGCATGAGAGTCCCATCTGGTGAGATGGAGGTGTTGAGATGATCGGTACCAACCAGCATGGGAATAACCAGGAACAAAGCACCAGAAATGATAACCATCCATTCATATTCCCCGCCTCGGTTCGGAAAAGGAGTGATATTTACATGAGTTTTGCCATCGTGCCAGCCTCGTCAGAGGGTGATATCAGCCTCATAGGACAAGAGGGTGTTATTGAATCACGGGCGATCCGATCCTGACGGTACCGACGGCTTTTGCTTCGGGGTTCTCGTAAACTACTTTTTTTTATGATTCCGATGACTTGATCACTCCGGTAATGGTTGTTTCTGATTGTTCATAGGATGTACAGTCCCAAATATGGAAAAAAAGATAGACTAATATATGTATTATTAGGTCAAATTCATCAAATATTAGATGAAGTAAGTATAATTTGGATATGTCATGGCATTTAATGAAAGGAATCTATTATATCGAGAAATCCACAAAATTCGAAAAAGACCCACAATATCTTATGTAACAAGTATCAGACCAATGCATGGGGGGGTAATGGCGTGTGATGCTATCACAGAATTCTGTGAGCAATTACAACGAATCCCACTAAAATTTAAGGAGGTAGATCTTTTACTCGTTAGTAATGGTGGAGATCCCATTGCAGCATGGAGAATAATGTCTCTCTTGAGAGAAAGATTCGAAAATGTTGGAGTTTTACTGCCATATCAAGCATTCAGTGCTGCCACTCTGCTTGCAATGGGAGCAAATGAAATTATAATGCACCCTTTTTCTAATTTAGGTCCGGTTGATATTCAATTAGCATATATGCATAACGGTGAGAAAAAAAATTTTGGGGTTGAAGATCTCTCTCATTTTTTTGATTTTGTTAAAACAGATCTTGGAGTAGTTAAAGAAGAGTGCCTGACCTCAATACTATCTCTAATTCATAAAGATATTGGGGGATTATCAATAGGAGCTGCAAAAAGGAGTTCCAATTTATCAAATACCCTTGGACAAAATTTACTAAAACAACATATGGATGATGTTAAAAAAATTGACTCGATTTCTCAAGCGTTAAATAAATCGTTTTATCATCATGGATATGCAGTAGGAAGAAGAGAGGCATACAGTATTGGATTACCTGTAATATTAGATAATAATAAAAAATTGATGGATTTAATTTGGGCAGTCTGGAGGGACTTTGAGAAAGAAATGGAATGTTCAAAACCATTTAATCCATTAGATATTTTACTTCAACAGCCGGACTGGAGTAATTATTTAAATACAATACCTATTATTCAAATTCCTACAAATCTCCCTATTGAAATTAAAAATGAAATATATAATCAAATTAAAAGTAGTATTCAAATCAAATTAATGAAACCAGTTAATTATTCTCCATTACAAGCAGTAATCGAGAGTCGATGGGTTAGAAGCGAATTTAGAAGTACATTTCAAATTAGTGCAAGCAAACAAAATGATATTAATATAAATATGGATGTAACACAAGTCTCTTCAGGTTGGAATACTATAGTTTAATCACTACTTGAGGGGATGAGTACCGATGAATGGATTTATGCCAATAACAAACGGTGATTATGGGTTTTTTGATCCAAATTATATGAAGATCAAGTCAAGTGGAGCGGGTGTAGTAACTAATAGCAACACTTCAGGTAACCCATTATTTAATCATTACTCAATCCCCCTTCCTAATAATTATATAAAAAATGAGGGAAAGGATGAGGGACTATCAAATTGGGAGAAAATAGTATTGGATGTCCTTTTAAATAGGGATAAAAAGACTCTTGATTTACTTGGTAGAGATTAATTAGGATAAATGTGTATTTATCCAATTAATAATTTCTTCAATCTCAAATATTCCTATTGCGATTTTTCTAATATATTCATTAGTTTCTTCAGGATTCCCTGATATAATGGAACCGTTATTATTAAAAAATAGAAGCATTTGGGAGGATTCTAAAGCAGTTCTCTTATTCCCTTGATAGAAAGGATGCATCGAAGATATTGATAACAATATCCATGCCGAATTTTCTATGGGAGAATGATAATAATCCTGATTGTTAACAATATATTCTAATGTGCCAAAATCTCGTACCAACCCTCCAGTTCCTTCATCTCCAATAATTATAGAAGTATCTATTATTTTCGTCTGTATTTCGATTATTTTCTTTACAGTTAACTGAAACATAGTTAAGTAGGATAAAAAATCCATTGGTATATATAGGGATAACAAATCTGTTTTGAAACTCACGATTATTAAATATTTGTAAATTCAACAACTTTAAAAGGGAATTTTTAGCTATTCTCACACATCCAAGAATTCTCTATTCCTCCATAGTATACAAATAATGTTAATGTATCGTATTCATTTATAGAACTGTTTAACCCCTATTTTAACGTAAACATTGCTTCTTTCTTCTCCTCTCATTCAGCAACCGCTTCATTCTCCTGACCGGAATCACATACACCCTCTCCCTGATAACCATCTTCAGTCCTCGTCCATTCCCTGACTGGCTCAACACACCGGGTGCTGCTTCTTCCGAGTCACTGATCACCGCCAGTACCTGAGCCTACTCAACCCGGAACGATCCAATCGCGTCCAGGTATATCACAATCTTCTCACCTTCAATTCGGAACCCCCCAATCTTCTCAAGGGAAGAGAACGACCCTTCACAACAACGGAAAACTCTCAAGAGAGAATTAGCAAGATGGATAAACCACCTCAAGCGGCCAGAACTCCTTGGGTTGATCGCAGAGATTGAAATTCCCCGGACTGCGAACTCTCCTCCGTTCAGGTCGGTAATTGCAGCAGTTGGTGGAACCGTCCGGTTCGGAGAGATAAGGGCTTCGTGCTCTAATGGTAATGAAAATATCTTAATAAATGATGTTCGGTTCACCCTGGTTCAATTCAGATGGTGCACGGTATGATCCACGGTGAGTGATCTGAATGCTCTGGTCACTGTCTCTTCAGGATCACCGGGTGAATAAAACAGGTGACCCGGACAACTGCAGTCTGATGAACCAAAATCCGGAATCACCTGCATATCCAATGCCTGGGCGAGTGGGCACTCGAGCCGGTCTGAAGTATGAACACAGTACACCCGGATCAGACTGAATCGCTCATCTGTGAGGAGATAATCTATATGCCATCGCGGATTTTTATCCCTCAATCTGGAGAGTCTGATATGCCGGGATACTCTGGCCAGACCGCCCGGACCGAGTGCGGATCCGACATATGCATGATATCCTGCAGAAAAGGTATGGACTCCTAGAGACCCGACAACAACCTCTGCAGAGGCATTCGAAAGGATGAGGATGTAGATACCAGGTTGCATTCCTACAGATATCCTGATTTGATGAGGGCCTGCGCTGCCCGGATGTGGCGCTCTCCAAGATCCCGTGCAGGAACTCCATGGCCCGGGTAGAGCCCGGTCGCCTTTAGTTCAGCAATCCGGTCAAGTGATGCCGCAAGGGTCTCCCTGCTCCCTCCGGGAAAGTCATACCTGCCGAATGCTCCGTCAGAAAAGACTGTGTCCCCAGATATGAGATCTCTGGTTTCAGGATCAAAGAGGCATAAACTCCCCGGGGTGTGTCCGGGAGTATGGATGATCTCATACCCTTCTATTGTATCTCCATCTTTCAGGAGTATATCCGGTATTATACCTGGAGAATGGGCTCCGAATTGCATCGAAAGGCTTTGATTATCGCTCTTCAGGCCATCTGCATCGGCGGCATGGATACAGACCTTTGCCCCGGTCATTTTGACGATAGCAGCCAGATATGCGATATGATCATAGTGGCAGTGGGTGAGTACGATATACTTGATAGTATTGCGATATGCTTCAACAGCCATCGGGGTTACCCCGGCATCAACGAGGATGGTTCCCTGTGCGATATAGGCATTGGCGTACATCCCTCTGCCTGGGATGAGCTTGACAGTCATGTGAGTATGATATTTTCTCCCGGACAACAAGTAGGATATGGTAACTACCCGGGACTATCGTCTCGATCCCGACCTGCTCAAACAGGCTGCTGAGGCAGAACATATTGAACCCAATTTTCTCAAACGTCAGATACGTGCGGGAAGGGTGGTAATACCGGCAAATCCTCGGCGCCAGGTATCAGTCTGCCCGATTGGGGAAGGATGCCGGGTTAAGGTCAATGTGAATGTAGGTACCTCCCAGGATCTCTGTGACATGGCGATGGAACAGGATAAAGCCATCGCTGCGCTTGCGGCAGGTGCCCACTGCGTGATGGATCTCTCAACCGGCGGCGACCTGCCGGCAATACGAAAGATGATCCTCTCATTCCCAGTTCCGATAGGGACAGTCCCTATCTACGAAGCGGTCAGAAGGGCAGGAAATGTCGCAGATCTCGATGCTGATCTCCTCTTCAAAGTTATTCGGGAGCATTGTGAACAAGGAGTAGATTTCCTGACTCTTCATTGCGGGGTCAACCGTGAGGTAGTGCAGAGCCTTCGTGATGATCCCCGTACTATGGGTGTCGTCTCCCGTGGTGGGTCGTTTCATACCGCGATGATGGTCTCGCGCGATGAAGAAAATCCGCTCTGGTCAGAGTATGAATATCTCCTTGAGATCCTTGCTGAGTATGGAGTAGTGGCAAGTCTGGGGGACGGGATGCGTCCGGGATGTCATGAAGATGCAATGCGGGAAGCGAAGACGGTTGAGTACCTGAATCTAGGCAGACTTGCAAGAAAAGCACATGAAGCAGGGGTGCAGCGGATGATAGAAGGCCCGGGTCATATGCCGGCGGATCAGATCGGACACAATGTCAGGATGATCAAAGAACTGACTAATATGGCCCCGCTCTACCTGCTCGGCCCGCTGGTCACTGACATTGGAGCAGGATACGATCATATTACCGGAGCAATTGGAGGGGTCATCGCATGCCAAAATGGAGCAAATTTCCTGTGTATGGTCTCCCCAAGTGAGCACCTTGGTCTTCCGCGAACCGAAGATATTATTGAAGGGACCCGGGCCTCTGTCCTCGCTGCTCATGTCGGGGATCTCGTGCAGGGGAATACCGGCGCACATAATCGCGAAGTTCAGATGGGAGAAGCGAGGCGGGATCTGGATTGGGATCGTCAGTTCACCCTCTCCCTCTTTCCAGAGCGGGCACGGGAGATACACGAGCGTGACGGGAACCGGGAGACCTGCTCTATGTGTGGAGATCTCTGTGCGGTAAAGATGGTGAAAGATATCTTTGGCGGAAAGGAAACCAAAAATTAACCCATTATAAGCCCTCCTGCTACGATTAGAGAAGGTTTTTTATCAGATGTTGCCAATATTTTTTCTGCAGACGCACGGTAGCCCTGAAATATAGTCATTCGAAGACGATCTGCCCGAGGCGGATCGTTTCTGGGAAGCTATGTTCACCAGTCCCTGGGCATCACCATGATCCCTGATCTGAGGCTGCTATCTGCGTGTGTAAATATGATACGTGATTTGCTATGGAAGGAAAGAGACTCTACGTCGGAAATCTGACGTACTCCGTAAATGAAGCCCAGCTCAGGGATTTATTCTCCAAGTATGGTGATGTTGCCAGTGTGAAGGTTATCGAGCAGAAAGGATTCGGATTTGTTGAGATGGGAACTCCTGAAGAGGCCCAGGCAGCAATGGATGATCTGAATCAGACCGTTTTTGAAGGCCGGACACTTCGTATCGATGAAGCCCGTCCAATGCAGCCACGCCGCGAATTTGACCGCGGTGGATATGGTGGCGGCGAACGCCGATACTAATCCTTTTTAATACTTTTTTTTATCCTATTCGATCAGGAGATCCTTATCTAAGGATGAAAATTTTATCATGATCGGTGTGTTAGGTATATTATTCCCTTTCTCCCGGTTCGATAGATATTACCACAACCGAAATTATCTCTCCTGATGCTTCATCTCGCACTGGACTGAATGTCCTGACAAAAGACCGTTCTCCTATTGAATATCGATCTTTACAGGGTTTTTCCCTTTCAAATACTCGTTTCACTGAAAGAATAAATCGCCCGGAGGCCTCTTTGGAATGATACTCCTGGTATGGTTTTCCCTGGTACTGATCATCGCAGATTCCGAGCCTTTTTTTATGATGGGAGTTCATATACTGGTATCTACACTCCTTGTCAACCGTATATATTGAGTCATGGGTAGATTCGACGAGAGTACGGTATTGTGCCTCAAGATTTGAGAGTGCCTTCTCCAGACGTTTCGTCTTCGTGATCTCAGTCGATACCACCGTGACAGCTATAGTCAACTCTACGATTGCGTTCTTGACCGGACTCATCGTTCTGATAAACCACCGGCCATTCCGTTGATATTCATCCTGGAGGGGTTTGCTTGTCCGGATCACCTCACGGACGAGGATCAGAAATCGTTCAGTCTCTTCAGGAGTATGAAGATCATCATACCTCATCCCGGTACCTGGATGATTTGGTATCCCGAGCCGGGTCTTGTGATGAGAGTTCATGAACAGATACCGGCCGTTGCGATCAATCATATAAATTGAGTCTTCGGTTGACTCAACCAGAGTACGATAGTTGGTCTCAGACTGCAGGAGTGCCTCTTCAACACGTTTACGCATCACTGCCTGATGTATCATGTTCTTCAGTTCTGCGAACTGTACCTTTGGATCAGATCCCTTTTGGAGGTAGAAATCAGCACCTGAGTTCAGAGCTTCAATTACGATCTCTTCCCGACTTCGTCCGGTAAATATAATGAAGGGTTTCTCCACATTCTCCTTTTTGATGATTTTAAGGAATTCAATTCCATCCATCGTCGGCATCTCATAATCTGATACAATGGCGTCGTACTTCTTCAGACTGAGCATGGTCAGTGCTTCTTGTGCAGACAGGGCAGTATCCACGGCAATATCGCCGCCCTTCTCTAGAAACATCCGTGTAATATCTAAGAGCACTTTCTGATCATCTACAAGCAGGATGGTTATCATCTTCTCTCACCTGTCTTCGGTTTTCATTTCTTTCTCTCCCAGGGGAACTCCTGCATCACCGAGAAGCCTGAAGTTCCCCCGTGGAATATTCATCTCAAATCGCACACCTCTACCCGGCTCTCCGGTCTCCCTGATCCCAATACCGGTTATTGAAAAGATCTCTCTGATGAGAAAGAGTCCGAGGCCGGTGTGCTTCCCATACCCTCTGATGAATATCTTCTCTTTCTCACTCCAGGATACTCCATCCCCATCATCCTGATAGATAAGTATTAACTGTTCACCTGATGTCTCCCAAGATAGTGAGATTCTACTCACATGACCGCCATGTCTCAGAGAATTATCAATAAAATTGGAAAAAACCCTGATGAGAAGGGGATCTGCATACACCCAAACCCCACCTGTATGGGAACATACCTCGATTCCAATAAGCAGTGATGATTGGGTAGCATATGAGAATACCTGATTGATCTCCTGCCAACTTGGGGCCCTGATACCAACCAGCTCATAGTCACGGGTGAATGCAATGATCTCTTCAATTGAATGAACTGCTGCGATCTCTTTTTTGATGTATGATATAATCTCGGGGTTATCAGTCAATTCCTCAGATAGTTCGAGATATCCTCCGAGAGCAGTCAGAAGATTAAGAACATCATGGCGTGTAAGGGTTGAGAGGAGACTCAGCTTTTTGTTCGCATTTTTTAACGCCTCCTCCTGGCGGTTTCTGATGATAAGCCGCCACATCCCGCTCATGAGGACCGTGAGCTGGAGTTGATCGGAGAGATCATAATTTTCACTCTTTTCGGCAACACAGGCAACCAGAACCACCTTTTCCTGCTCAATAATTGGGATAAGCATAGCACGCTGGAATGGAATCGGCTGCTCTAATATGTTTTTAAGAACTCGTTCTGCATGAGGATTCGTATACAGGATCAGAGGCTCACCGGTTGCAAGTACTTGTCTGATGTAGGGTAACTCGTTGATAGGTACTGTTATCCGTTTGAGGGGGGGTGCCATGTTCTCCCCCTCGGTATCGGCTGACCAGAAGGCTTCAATGGATACCACCGCCCCGTCTTCATCAATAGATGAGATGAATCCAAGCTTACTCATGGTCAGCGCAGTCCCTTTCTGTATCGCGTATGCAGTGACGATGCTCTCTGGTTCACCTGTCATCTGATAGAGGGTCAAAAGAGCTTCAAGTCGTTCGTTATGTGCAGTGAGCTCGGCACGCTGTTTTTTTATCTCAGTAACATCATGCAATGAGACTAGTGAGTCAGTTCCACCTGGTAGAAGACCTATACTAAGCGAAATATCCTGAAATGATGAACGTATTTTTAATCTGACTTCATATTGGGTAGGAACCAGTTCTAACCTGCGTCGTGCCTGATGGTACTCTTCTGCCAATATTTTATCAGTGTCTCTGATAAGATCAAAAAATTTGATCCCATTCAGGATATCATCTGGTTCAATGCCTGTGAAATCAATAAAATGAGAGTTGGCAAGAGTGATAAGGCCCTCTCCATTCAGAATCACCATCGGAACCCCGGAGTACTCAAAAAGTGCCCGGTACCGCTGAATCAATTCTTCTGACGAACGCTGCAGAAGAGAGTGAACAACCGCTTTTTCCTGGATGGACTTATTATATTTGGTCTTGAGATGATCATATTCGGCCTTGGCACGGGTGAGCTCACGTTCAAGATTTGTGGTCACCTGTTCTGATAATGTCCCGGGGGGAAGGCCAATTAAGATATCCTGTATTCGGGACAGGGGTTTCATGACGTTCTCTTCTCGGTTATCGCGACCAGAGAAAAGGTCTCATTGTTAAATTCACATCGGCCGAGTTCATTGTTTCCAATCTCCCCGTAACTGAAGAATCCGACAAGGGGTGCCGGTCCAATGTCAATAGCGGCATTAATCTCATCTATCACAAATCCTCCGGTTGCCTGATACCTGGCCATGCAGGAGATCAGGAGCACAAGATCAGCATCCTTTACCTGATCAGAACACTGGTTAATGTCACACACACTGTTCTGGATGGTCTCTCTCCCTGGAGAACTTGAGAATGTTACCGCAGATCCCTGGGGGACACTCCCGGCAAAGACCAAACCATGATGTTCTTTGTCCACGGCTAGCGGCGTTCTGATGACGACAGAATCGTCTACCCTTCTTACAATCAAAGGAAAATCTACAGAAAGATGGGGGATATCTTCTTCTTTCAGGTTCAGGTAATCGGTGTAAAATTCGATTGCAGGTCTGTTATCGATAAAGTAAACAATATTGCCCTCTGACTTAGTGATAATCTTTTCTGCACCTACTCCCCGCCATCCGCTGGTAATCAGATTGAAGAAATTGAAGACTGATCCATCAAATACGATCGCTGCAACCCCGTCTGATGAGATACAATTATTTGAGAAGACGAAGGTCTCTTCAAATTTTCCATCATCTGCAGCCACCCCTCCGAATATCTGTGGAGGAGATGAGAAGACCTGTTCTATCCCTTTGATAACTGCCTCCCCATCATTGGTAAGACCGCTGATGAGAATGAAAAATACCGGGTCTTTGAACTGATCAGAGCCCCATCTCCCGATCTTTTCTCCGAGTGAAGAGGGGGTCTTCTCCATCCGCTCGAAGATCCTCGTTTTGAATGAGTCCGGATTCAGATCGATGAGGCATCCTACTGCAGTGAGTTCAGATAGCGGGTTCGTTCCCCCCCCGTTTAATATTTCTCCTGCAGAAGAGCACCCGATAATCGGGAACCGGCACCTTTCAAGCCTTTCAGCAAGTTCCGGTATCCCTAAAGAGACTGAAGAGAAGATGATGCCGAGGGTTGGTGAACTGATTGGGGATCTTTCAATATTTGTGAGGATTTCCTCCGGTGATTCGCCATAGAACGTGGTTACCCGCATTATTATATCCTGATATATCCAGTTATGTTTGTGTACATAAACAGTTGCAATATTATTTCGCTTCTTCGCCGGGGTTTGACATTCTGCCAGGCGTTCTTATAGTTACAGAGATCCTGAGCTTTCTTGGTGCAATGAAAGGATCCGGATTGCCAGAAGAGACGCATTCTGCCCGTTATCTAACCCCACACAGGCGACTGGGACACCCTTTGGCATCTGCACGATTGAGAGGAGGGCGTCAAGACCGCCCATCAGTTTTCCTGATACCGGGACCCCGATAACCGGCTGAAGAGTTTTAGATGCAACTACTCCGGGGAGTGCTGCAGAGAGTCCGGCGATACAGATGAAGATCTTTGCATCTGATTTCTTCACATAGGTTTCGAGCCGGTCAGGATCGCGGTGAGCGGAGATGACCTGATAATCGAATGATACCCCGTGCGAGTCAAGAACTTCCCATGCTTTGCGTGCAATCTCTTCATCAGAGGTGGATCCGCAGATGATGCTCACATCAACCATATTCTTCCAAGATATAATCAGGCAGTAGTGGTATAAGTATAGCTGATTGTATGGAAGATGAGACTCTCCTGATGCTTCCGGGCCCGGTACCGCTCCCTGAACGGGTGCGCTTCGTGATGGCCCGGCAGGCGATTAATCACCGGGGCGCCGAGTTTGGTGGTGCCTACTCTGATATTGTACGCGTCCTGCGGCAATGTTTTGGGACTCAGAATGATCTTGTAGTGATATCAGGGTCAGGAACTGCCGGAATGGAGGCCGCAGTCGCCAACTTCGGAAAAGGCAGAAAGATGGCCCATCTTATCAATGGAAAGTTTGGTGAACGGCTCTATAAGATTGGTGAACGATATGGAGAGGCAGTTCCAATTGAGTCAGGGTGGGGGACTCCTCTGGATCTCGAAGGATTGAAATCTGCACTGGAGAATGGGTGCGAAGTCGTCACCATGGTTCACAATGAGACATCAGCCGGCATTCTGAACCCTGGAGCAGAGGTAGGAAAGATCTGTCGTAACCATGATGCCCTCTTTATTATGGATGGTGTCACGTCTATCGGCGGTGATACGGTGAAAGCCGATGAATGGGGTGTTGATGTGGCCATCGTCGGTTCTCAGAAGTGTCTCGCTGCACCTGCAGGACTTGCTGCAGTCTCCGTCTCATCCCGAGCCTGGGATCGCGCGGTGAAAAATCCTCCGTTCTACCTTGATCTTCCGGCATATCAGAAAAACGCGGCGAAAGATCCGATGGAGACCCCGTACACTCCGGCAGTTCCCATATTCCTTGCGCTCAGAGAAGCCTGTCTCATCATCGAAGAGGAAGGGGTGGAGAAGCGGATAGCCCGGCACCACCGTATGGCCCAGGCAGTCAGAGCCGCAATATCAGCATGGGGAATAGAGATGTTCCCGAAGATTGATGCGGCTCATCAGTTTTCAAATACCGTAACTGCCGCGAAGATTCCGAAAGGTTCAGGAGATAAAGAATTCAGAGGTCATGTCAAACGACTCGGCATTCAGATCGCAGGAGGGCAGGATCATCTCAAGGATGTGATCTTCAGGATAGGCCATATGGGCACTGTCTCGGCACCAGAACTCCTTGCTACCCTTGCCGCAACAGAGTATGCCCTCAAAAAGGTTGGGCATATACCGGCAGCATCCGGTGTTATGGCAGCGGCAGAGGTTCTGGGATGAAGATAGGTATCGCGGACACTACCTTTGCCAGAGTGAATATGGGGAAGTTCGCGATAGATGAACTTAAGAAGCACGGAAGTGTGGTCATTGAGCGGTACACTGTGCCAGGGGTGAAAGATCTCCCGGTCGCCTGTAAGAAGCTCTTTGAGGAGAAGCGGTGCGATATCTGCATGGCACTCGGAATGCCGGGGGGGAAAGAGAAAGATCGGATGTGTGCCCATGAGGCATCCACCGGTCTGATTCAATGTCAGCTGATGACAAACCGGCATATCATTGAAGTCTTTGTTCATGAGGATGAAGCTGCAAATGATGGAGAACTGGCCTGGCTGGCAGAACAGCGGGCCCGTGAACATGCAGTAAATGTTTTCAAATTGATGCGGCCCGGTACCCTTGAACGGGAAGCAGGATCAGGGCAACGACAGGGATTCTCTGATGCCGGAGCAGCCCGTCAGTAATTTTCAGCATGCAGGAGAATATATGTCAATAAAACTGGGATTTGTCGTCGCGGAATTCAACCGCGATATCACGTATATGATGGAGATAGAAGCAGAGGAACATGCAAAGTTCCTTGGTGCTGAAGTCGTTGAACGCTTCTATGTTCCTGGAGCATATGATATGCCTCTTGCTATCAAGAAGATGCTTAAAGAGAAGAAGGTTGATGCAGTCGTAACCATCGGCTGTGTCATTGAAGGAGCTACCCAGCATGATGAGATCGTGGTTCAGCATGCAGCCCGGAAGATCATCGATCTCTCGTTAGAATTTGATAAACCGGTTACCTTAGGGATATCAGGGCCAGGGATGACCAGATTCGAAGCAGCCGACCGGATAGAGTACGGAAAGCGGGCAGTCGAGTCAGCAATCAAACTTGTCCAACGATTGGCATGAGACCCCTCTCATCAAAACTTGCAGCCATAGCCCCCTCTGCAACAATAGAGATCACAGATAAAGCCCGGAAAATGCGGGCTGTTGGTATTGATGTAATCAGTCTCTCTATAGGAGAACCTGACTTCCCGACCCCGGCTCATATTACTACTGCGTGTATTGATGCGTTGAACCGGGGAGATACTCATTATGCCCCGGGAAAAGGGATACCTGCATTACTTTCCGCGATAGCTGAGAAGATAGAGACTGAAAACGGATTCTCCTGTACACCAGATCAGGTCATCGTGACCTGTGGGGCGAAGGATGCCATCTATGAGGCGTGTGAGGCAGTACTCAGTTCCGGGGATGAGGCGATCATTCTGGATCCTTCGTGGGTCAGCTACGAACCCTGCATCCAGATCGCCGGGGGGGTTCCGGTTCACCATCCTCTGAACCTGAAGAACTTTCAGGTAGATGATACGCTCCTTGAGCGGATCACGGATCGTACCCGGATGATCATCATAAATAGTCCATCCAATCCATCAGGGTCAATATTGAACCGTGATTCACTCAGACTGGTATCAGATATCTGCCAGGACCATGATCTGATAGCCCTGTCTGATGAGATCTATGAGAAACTGGTTTATGGGCAGATCCACTTCTCTCTTGGGATGTTCCCTGAGATGGCAGATCGGACGATCACCATAAATGGGTTTTCAAAAGCATATGCCATGACCGGGTGGAGACTTGGGTATGGAGTAGCACCGAAAGAGATCATCGGATATATGAACCGGGTTCAGCAGCATACCATCAGTCATCCGACCACCTTTGCCATGTACGGGGGGGTTGCTGCTCTGAAAGGACCACAGCAGTGTATCGAAGAGATGCGAAGAGAGTTTGAACACCGCCGTGAATTTGTTCTGAACCGGCTGATGGATATGGGGATGAGTTATGCGCCCGCAGAAGGTGCTTTTTATGCCTATATCAAGGTCGATGGGGATGATGCAGCCATAGCGGAAACATGGCTCCAAGAGGCTCATGTGGCAGTCACTCCGGGTGTTGCCTTTCATACCCCCGGATGGATACGGATGAGTTACGCAGCATCGATGGATACCCTCGCAGATGCGATGCATCGGATAGAACAGGTTATTTGAGCGGCTCTGGCCAGACTGGTGGCACCTCTGGCACTTCAGCCGGAGTCTCATTCTTTTCGTACAACCCATTATGGGTCATATAGATCCAGTATCCCTGATATGGTAAGAGTGACCTGGTATCATTCTGTCTTCCTGAACCTCCTCTGATGATCGGTTCGTCTGACATCTGGGTTGTTGTGTTGAACCCGATAATATATGACCAGATATCTGATAGTGGGCTGAGTATTTCTCTCGCCTCTGCCGGCTCTTCCCCGATCATTCCGAATCCGTTCCACCCGGTTGTTAGGTTCCGTAAGAAAATGCCTTTCTGGTCGGAATCTACCATAAGGGGTATTGAAGCAGGGGCTGCAGTGAATACCCAATATGAGGTGAGAGGAGAGACCCGTTCCTCTGGTCGTACAGAAATCCAGTTCCCTGCTTCATATCGATATAACGAATGTCCTGATATATTGGTAAGTGAGTCGAAGATCTCCCCTGCAGTATTGTTATCCACACGGAGCCGGTATGGAACAGAGATATGGTTCCATCCGGTAAGGAGCATCAGGTGGTATTGGCTTCCCCCGATTATCCTGTCCGGGGTTAGAGTTTCATTAGCCACTGCTCCTAAACCATCTTTTTCTTCAGCTGGTGTATATGGAGGATACGAGTAATTATCAGAAATGATGGGATTCGGGGGTATCTGCAGGAGTGGGTCAGGGTCTTTTCCCAGTGTCCCTGGTATCAAGATGATGATGATGAGAAAACATCCGAGGATTGTGATTTTATGGGTGATCATACCTGACAATATCCATCTTTCTCTCATCAATATCAGTGGTAATGATGATGCTCAGTGAATAATATGTGTTTTGATGAATGAAAGAAACATCCTTCTCACCATAATCCGGATGATTAGCGCGGAAGGGTGGGTTGAGTATTGCATTCAGATCTGACTCGATATAACAGAGATACATATGTTGATACGCGAAGGTACTTATTTGATGCAGGCAGATCCCATGGTATGACATATCCCGGTCTGATTATCCTCCTCCTTATCTCGCTTTTGATACCTCCTTTGTCTGCAGGGGCATCGGGAGCTTTACAAGTGGGTGCAGACCTGCCTGGGGTGGCATTATTCCTAAATGGAACATATATCGGGGATACACCGCAGACAATTTCTGTTAATGAGCAGGGTGAGTATCAGATAGCAGCTACCCTTCCCGGGCGGATAACTCAGGAAAAAAATATCACGGTAACAAATGAGACTCTGGTTCCCATCTTCTTTACATTTGGACCAGGTCAGCCCGAGCCATATCCAGGACTTATCAGGATTCATGACTGTGTGGGAACTCCTGAAAAGACCGGACTGTATGGGACGTCGGTAACGGTCGCAACAATGTCTGACGGAACATTGATGGCCTATTACTCAGGGTTTGGTGAAGGAGTGAGGTGTGCGGGCTCTGATGACGGATCCCGATGGCATGAATATCCTGAAGGATGTCTGCCAGTATCAGGGAATGGGGGAAATCCCGGGTTTCCTTTAACCAGACCGTGGGTATATGCCAGTGCTGATGGAGGATTTCGGATGATATACCTCTCTGATGGCGGGGATGGCCCATCACTCTTCCGAGCCTCGTCAATAGACGGAGTTACGTTCACTCCTGATGGGAAAGTGACAATCAATCACTCTCCTGAAGCAGCTGTTGCATCACCTGAACAGGAATCCATCCCTACTGGCCTCCATCTTGCAGATGGAACCCTCAGGATGTACTATTCAGCACCAGGAGGTGGTATCAGAAGTGCTTTGTCACACGATGATGGACTTACCTGGACCGATGAAGGGGGATTCAGACTAACATCTGCGACTGATCCCTCAATCGTTCTTTTTCCGGATAATAGGTTTGGGTTGTTTTATGTGGATCTCTCTGCCGGATCAAAAGGACAAAAGTTGATGGTTACCACTTCATCGGATGGTCTGCTCTTCAATTCATCAGATACAGGTGCGGTCATTGAGAGTGAAGAGAAAGGGGTATGGATCCTTGATCCTGATGTTTATGTCTCGAAAGAGGGGAGATGGACTTTATACTTCAGTCTTCTGGGAAAATCTGGAGAAGCAGGTATTACTGTGCCAACTATCATGAGTTCAGTCATCGATCCTGACTGCCTGACGGGCAGGATAAACCAGAACACCTGATAAAAATTACTTTTTTAGTTAAGAGTTGCGATGGGTAATGGACCCGGCGGGATTTGAACCCGCGGCCTCTACGTTGCGAACGTAGCGATCTACCCCTGATCTACGAGCCCGAAAAAGAAAATTGTTCAGAGGATAATCTCGATATCTAATTTTTCTGCCAGTTCCTTATACCGGTTTCTAATAGTGACCTCGGTCACCCCGGCAACCTCAGCAACTTCACGTTGGGTTCGTCGTTCTCCCCCCAGGATAGAGGAGATGTATATGGCTGCAGCTGCAACCCCTGTCGGACCGCGCCCCGAGGTCAGTTCACGCTCTCCTGCCTGTCTAAGGATTTCAACTGCTCTACTCTGGACTTCTCCTTTCAGTTGCAAACCTGAACAGAACCGGGGTACGTAATCTATTGGGGATGTCGGGAGGAGTTTGAGCCCAAGTTCACGTGAGATAAACCGGTATGTTCTGCCGATCTCTTTTCTAGATACTCGTGAGACCTCTGCGATCTCATCAAGGGTTCTTGGTACACTGCACTGCCGGCAGGCAGCATACAGTGCTGCAGCTGCAACCCCCTCGATACTCCTTCCCCTGATGAGGTTCTTATCAACTGCGTCACGATACACCACTGCTGCGGTCTCACGAACATTTCTGGGTAGACCAAGTGCTGAGGCCATTCGGTCAAGTTCAGAGAGAGCAAACGCAAGGTTTCGTTCTGTTGCGTTACTGACCCTGATTCTCCGCTGCCATTTTCGGAGACGATATAACTGTGCACGATTTTTAGATGAAATGGCGCGACCATAACTGTCACGGTTTCGCCAGTCGATCATCGTGGAGAGACCCTTATCGTGGATGGTGAACGTCATCGGTGCTCCGACACGGGATCGTTTCATCCGCTGATCATGGTCAAATGCACGCCACTCCGGCCCTCTGTCAATGAACTCGGCGTCGATGACAAGTCCACACTGCTGACACACGAGTTCGGCACGTTCATAATCATGAACCAGCTGCCGCGATCCGCATTCAGGGCATTGTGACTCGGTCTGATTCTCGACCCTCTTCTGCTTTTCGGCTACCTTACCGACAAGCCGGTTCTTCAGCGCTTCACGCTCTTTCTGAAGAGTTCGTAGTTTTTCTATCTCTTCTGACATCAGATCTTTCCTGAATTATTTAATAAACACTTTTTCGCCGATAAGCCGTTCCCGATCCTGTGTAGTGCAAAGAACAGCTGCATACGGGGATGCAATATTTCCAAAGATTTCAACGAGTTTTCCGACTGGTTTCCATCGTTTGTCCAGTACCATACTGTACAGGCGTGGCAACTTAGCAGCATCACACTCAACGATGAGCATATGGCCTCCTGTGCTACATTTCACTCTTCCTATCGCGCGAACCACATGCATCACCTGAAAATATTTATCTCCCCACCGGAGATTAATTGAGCAACCTATAAATATCTCATCATGCAGTATTTATACTTTAGGTGAATATTTAAGAAAGCCAGTTATATTTGGTAAAACCGGTTTGTTTTTAAGGTAAGAATCCCTGCTATCGCATGAACGGGTATCCCTGCACCTTGTGCAATGATCTCTCTCGCGCGTTTGGACATGAGATCACCCGGGCTGTGAGCGTCTGAGTCTATCACCAGACTACATCCGGTCTCCTGAGCCACCCGGACAACATGACCGTTGGTCCGGTTATGGCCTCCTCTGGCAGTAATCTCGAGAAAAATGTCTCTCGCGGCTGCCTCGGTCCCCTCCTCAATGCTTATGAGTCCAGGATGAGCAAGCAGATCTACGTATTCGCACGTACAAGCCGCCATATTTGTCCCGGGTGACACTGGTTCTACGACCGTTTCACCATGGACAACGACAATATCTGCTCCCTCGTTCTTTGCTAACCTGGCGAGGGTTGGAATTTCACCGGGTGGGACATGAGTGATCTCAACCCCGGTGAGCAGATGGATTCCATACAGCTCCGCAGAGGAGCGAACTCGTTCTATTGCAGATATCGTGTTGCTGATATTGCTCATGTCTGCATGATCGGTGATAGCAACCGTCTTGTATCCGAGGACTGCCATCCTTCTGAGAAGTTCACAGGGGAGAAGCTCACCATCAGAGAGGATTGTGTGAGTATGCAGATCGTACATTTATTTTTTGGGTGATATCTTCTTCAGTTCTATCGCTACTTTTTTGAGCAGCTCGGTCTTTGGCCCACCACACTCTGCAATAATGCGTCCTTCATGCTTAAACCACCATGTCGGGTGTGATTTTTTCTCCCTGCGATACTTAATCCCGCAGGATGCCAGAGCCCGCTCTATATCCGCAGCTGCCGGGGTCTGAACAGCAGAACCCCGTGCAACCCTGCGCCCCTCTTCACGGCTCAGTTTGACATCAAAATAGCAGGGATAGAGTATCAGTCCATTCTCCATCCTTTACGATCTAAGAACTGAATCTATAAACAACCAGCGGGAAGAACGTACTGTATGCATCATATCGACGTCTCAATCGAGAAGGATATCTTCTCAGCAAACCGGCGTCTTGCCGATCAGAATGCTGCCCATATGAAAGATCATAAGGTCAGAGCATTTGATCTCCTTGGCGGGATTGGCTCAGGGAAGACGGCTCTTATTGAGCAACTTGTCCCCCGAATGGCAGCGATGGAGCTGAAGGCCGGAGCAATCGCAGGAGACGTCTATGGCGATGATGACTTTCGCAGGATAACCTCCCTTGGTATCCCTGCTGAAAATGTTAATACCGGTAAAGAATGCCATCTGGACGCCCATATGGTTGAGCACGCCATTCACCACCTCCCTCTTGATGATATTGATATCCTCTTTATTGAAAATGTAGGAAATATGGTCTGTCCAACAGACTTTGAACTTGGTGCTGAGAAGCGGGTAGTGGTCGTCTCCTCGACCGAGGGTGATGATGTGGTAAATAAACATCCGATGATGTTTCGGGGCTGCACTATCGGGGTCCTCAATAAGGTTGATCTGGCAGTGGCAGTAGGTG